>DAOVGD010000186.1 GCA_030672555.1 Desulfobacterales bacterium | reverse complement strand
TTTTTTGCCGCACCAGAGAGGATCTTCTCCGAATCGTTCGAATAGCCATTCTTCCGGAGAGAGCGTGGCATTTACTGCTTCCCTTTTAAAGGAATAGGGATAGTTATTACAATAAGTAACAATGATTTTATACGCTCTGATAATCTTTTGTGTCATCGCCTTACATTTTTCACTTTCTTCACCACATGTATCCGGATGCCATTTTTTAATCAATTCTTTGTAGGAGGATCTAATTGTCTTCATAGTAGCTCTTTCCGGAAGACCGAGGATATCCATCGCTTCTCTGATCACGTCATATTTTGAGCGTTTTTTCATGACTGACTTATTTGGCTCGTTCGTGAGCGGTTACAATCCGCACGATAGCATCGTGTATTACAGAGATTTCTTGGGTGGCATCTATTACGTAAAATCGTGCCGGTTCTATTCTCGCCAGCCTCAAATAGCCATGGCGTATCTTTTCGTGAAAGCTAACAGCTTCCTTTTCAAAGCGATCTTCTTTTGCATTGTCCGGGGTATCGGCTATGCGCTTCCATGCCCGCTTAAGTCCAATCGCTACAGGACAATCTAAAATGATGGTCAGATCCGGTTTCAATCCTTTTAAGATGTTTTCATGGAGGTAATCAATAAAGACTAACTCAAATCCCCTTGCGTAGCCTTGATAGACGACAGTAGCATCAAAAAAACGGTCGCATAACACTATCTTCTCGGCTTCAAGTGAAGGACGTATGATCTCTTCTACATGTTGTGCCCGGTCGGCTTCGTAGAGGAGGAGCTCTGTTAACGGGTTTATCGTAGCGTTAACAGAATCGAGAAGGATCGACCGAATCTTTGTGCCGATTTCAGTGCCCCCTGGTTCTTTTGTGACAATAAAATCACGCGAAGTTTTTTTAAAAAAATCCGCCAGGAGTTGAATCTGAGTGCTCTTACCTGACCCCTCTATTCCTTCAAAAGTAATGAACATAAACCTTATGCTATCAGAGACGTTAAATAAGTTCAAAGTCAATGTGACAATAAGTAAAATAAATCCGAAATTCGAATATCGAAATCCGGCACGAAGTGAAGCGTCAGCGCTCAACAAATTCCTAAATTCAAATATCAAATTTAGAAAACGCTTAAACACACCCCTAAATCCCCTCTTATTGGAGGGGACTGAAAATTCCCCTCTTGAGAGGGGTGGACGCGGAGCGGACGGGGTGTGTACGATCTACCAGGTCATATTGTTTAGGATTTTGTGCTTTGGTCATTTGTATTTGTTGAGCGCTGACGCTTCACTTCGTGCCATGCTTCGGATTTCGAATTTTTTGGGTTTCCAAATTTCTATTCCCGTCAACTACTTAACCGCATAATTCAACAATCCTCCGGCAAGCAGTATACCCATTTGCCGTTCGGAAAGCTCACAAACAAGGACAATATTCAGGTTTTTAGTCTTATTTTCCAGCACAATTTCTTTTCCCCTTAGCTGATCTACGATATTATTAATTCCAATATTGTCTCCTTGAGAAATTTTTTCATAGTCTTCTTCTCTGGCAAAGGTAAGAGGAATAATGCCGAAGTTGATTAAATTGGCCGCGTGAATCCTTTCAAAGCTTTGTGCGATCACGGCCTTTATGCCGAGATACATAGGGCAAAGCGCTGCATGCTCACGGCTAGAGCCCTGTCCGTAACTGAATCCTGCAACAATGATGTTGTGTTTCCCTTTTTCCTTGTTTTTCATACAGCGGGAAGAGAAGGTAGCATCGACATTTTCAAAGACAAATTCAGCGTATTTCGGTATATTGGAACGATATTTTAGGCGGGCGCCTGCCGGCATAATATGATCCGTCGTGATCTTGTCACCGACCTTGATCGTTATTTCTCCCGCAATCTGTTCAGGAAGCGGCGCATTTTTCGGGGGATCTCCTATATTCGGCCCGCGAAAGATTTGTACAGAGGTATCTGGTTTCCCATCGCCAAGAAACATGGAATCGTCGATTAGAAACCCCGAAGGAGTCTCAACGGCAGGGTAGGGGATACCGAGTTCACGCGGATCAGTTATCTCGCCCGTGATTACCGCTGCTGCCGCGACTTCGGGACTTACGAGATATATCTGAGCATCCTTCGTGCCGCTGCGACCTTCAAAGTTCCTGTTGCTCGTTCGAAGAGAAACCGCCTTGCTGGAAGGGCTCTGACTGTTTCCAATGCAAAAACCGCATGCGCTTTCCATAATCCTTGCCCCTGCATTGATTAAATCAGCGAGCCTACCTGATCTCGCCATCATTTGAAGGACCTGTCTCGAGCCGGGAGCGATGCCCAAGGAGAGATCGGGATATACAGTTCTTCCTTTTAGAATCCTTGCCACGGTCACCATATCCTTATAGGAAGAATTCGTGCAGGATCCAATTTCAACCTGGTCAACCTTAAGTCCTTTTAACTCCTGAATGGTTTTGATATTGCCGGGACTGTGTGGGGCAGCCGCAAGAGGTTCGATCTTGTCCAGCTCTATAGGTACAACTTTGTCGTATTCGGCATCTTCATCGGGCGCGAGTTCTATCCATTGACCCTCTCTGCCCTGTGCTTTTAAGAAGCGCTTTGTTACATCATCCGAAGGGAAGATGGAGCAGGTAACCCCCATTTCAGCTCCCATATTGGTTATAGCGGCCCTTTCCGGAACACTCAGTGTTGCCACTCCAGGTCCGGTGTATTCCAGGACAACACCTACATTGCCTTTTACTGTAAAAATTTCCAGCATCTTCAAAACTACATCTTTGGCACTGACCCAGTTATTTAACTTTCCGGTAAGATATATATTATATACCTTTGGGCAGATAGTGTAGAAAAGGCCTCCGCCTATTGCAACCGCCACATCCAACCCCCCGGCTCCTATAGCGATCATGCCTATTCCACCGCCTGTTGGGGTATGACTGTCGGAACCGAGAAGAGTTTTTCCGGGCCTTCCGAACCGTTCTAAATGAACCTGGTGACAGATGCCGTTTCCAGGTCTTGAATATATGATACCGTATCGCGCTGCAACGGTCTGAAGGTATTTATGATCGTCCGCATTTTCAAAGCCGACCTGTATGGTATTGTGATCCACATAGCTGACTGAAAGCTCAGTTTTGATTGACTCGATTTCCATAGCTTCGAATTGAAGATAGGTCATCGTCCCAGTTGCGTCCTGGGTGAGTGTCTGATCGATCTTAATTCCGATTTCAGCCCCAGACTCCCATCGGCCATCGGCCATATGCGATTCTAAAATTTTTCGAGTGAGGCTCTTTCCCATTCAGTGCTCCTTGTGTACGATCTTGTGGTCTTCTCGAAAATAAGGATTTTTCTCATACTATAGATTAGTTGTCAATACTATTGCAATATGAGCGTGTTCGCGCAGATCTGGACGTACATGTTATTTTTGACTGGAACATCGGATTTTTATAGGACCCCGTCATTCTTGCCGATAACATGTTGAAACAATGTTGATATAGCTGGGATCAATAGTTCTCACGCAAAGTCGCAAAGCCCTCAAAGAACAAAAAAGAAAACCTTAGCGACTTAGCGCCTTTGCGTGAGGTTGCAACTTCTTAGATCTACGTTATTCTTCTGTGTCTACATCGACTTTGACGTTTTCCTGCGGATTTTTATTGACAGCCTGGATAATAATGTTTGAAAATATAATAATATTGAGGAATTTGAATTCCCCCATAAAAAGGAGGCGATATGGATATTCGTATCGAAGTGCGCAATACAGAGATGCTTGAAGAATGGGATGAAAAAATTGGCGAAGAGGTGGAAAAACTTGAATCTTATTATCCAGATATTATTCATCACTTTCGTTTAACTATCATCGCCACCGCTCATCACAGGCTTGGCGCCTTTGAAATTCGTGCGGTATCTTCAGTTCCCGATGATACCATCGTGGTAAAAAACAATGGTGACCTGGTTATTCCTCTGATTGTCGATGTCTTTAATGATTTGAATCGTCGGTTAAGAGAATATAATCGAAAACGACAGCATTTAACGCGTCAGGAGATACCGTGCGTAATAGGGATTGTCTATCGAATTGTTCCCGACGGCGACTACGGATTCATTCAAAGCGCAGACGGCAGGGAGATTTACTTTCATAAAAATTCTGTAAAAAACGTTTCTTATAAGGATCTTCGTGAAGGTGATTCTGTTGAGTTTTGTGAAGAGGGTGGAGAAAAGGGACCACAGGCAACCTGGGTTCGGCTGAAAAGGAGACGGGTGGAGTGATTTATGATGATAGGATATAAAACTCAAAGTCGTAAATGTTATAGTTTTATAAAAATTTCATGTTTTATAATATTGACGGAATTGTTTCCTTTTGATATATCCTTAACAAGGAGATGTGCCTTTTAACGAAACCATCAACCTTAATTTTTTTCTTGTTTTTCAGATATATTGGTTAAGATTTTTATATTTTAGCCGAGTTAATTGGAGATGACTTTGTAGAAAAGAATTTATAATTTAATAAAAAGTCTCGTATAAAAGAAGGGTGCTCTACATGAAGAAGAAAATCTTGCTTGTTGATGATTCAATGATGTCAAGACTGATGATAAAAAAATGTTTGCCGTCATCCGATCAATATTCATATGAATTGCAGGAAGCGGATGGTGGGACAAAATGTTTAGATTTCTATCGCAAGGCCCCTTACGATCTCGTATTGTTGGATCTTACCATGCCCGACATGGATGGTTTCGAAACATTGGAGAAATTAAGAGAAATGGATCCTGATGCAAGGGTGGTAATAGTAACGGCTGACATACAACAAAAAGCAGCGGAGCGGGTCTTTGCGTTAGGTGCACTGGAGGTGGTTAAGAAACCTACTTCACAAGAAAAAATGACGGCCGTACTGGAGAAGTATTTATAAAAATGGAAGCACTAACAGAATTGCGGCAGGGCGCTTTACAAGAAATAATCAATATTAGCTTTGGACGTGCTTCTGCTTCTCTGGCGGAATTGCTAAAGGTGTATGTCGCCCTTAACGTGCCGAACGTTCAGGAAATTCCACAATCTCAAATAATTGAGTCGCTTGAGCAACGTATAGGGATTGACACGGATATTACGGTTGTGCAACAGTCGTTTACAGGTGATTTCGAGGGAGAAGTCCTATTGGCCATCCCTGCGAATGCAGGTCTGAGGGCCATTAAGATGCTGGGCCAGGGCAGAGGCTTTGCACCTGCTCTTCCGGCGACTGATTTAGAGATGGAAGCTTTTCTCGAAATTGGCAATATTGTCATTGGCGCTTGTATGGGACAATTTGCGGAGTTACTAAATACATCCTTGAGTTATGAAGTACCCGATATATTGTTGACTAAAAGTTCTATTACCAACTTGCGCCGCGATGAATCAAACAAAGATGTAAAGGCGTTAGCATTACTAATAAAGACAGATTTTCAGATGGGCGACGAGGCGCTAAGCGGTTTTTTGTTTATTCTGTTTGGCCAGCGATGGTTTGATATGTTGTATTTGGCGTTAGATAAATTTATTGAGGAGATGACCTGAGACCTTTGCAAAACTGCCATTTTTCAAAGGTCTCGACCTGACAGCAAACATGATAGATTATCCCCAGCTGGTGGACAATTTGAGTATTGGCACGATCGTTATTAACCGTGCCTTGGAAGTGGTATTGTGGAATCGCTGGATGGAAAATCATAGTCATATACCTCGTGAACAGATTTTGGGAAAGGTGTTGACTGAAGAATTTCCCGCTTTAAAGCAAAAAGGGATTCCCTGGAAGGTTCAAACGGTTTTCCGATTGGGAAACTTCGCGTTTTTTTCTCAAAAGCTACATCAATTTTTATTTGAATTTGAAAACACCAAATATTTTCGTCCCACCCTTCCTTATATGCAACAGAGTGTTACCTTGGTGCCGTTAAAAGGATCAGACGGCACAGTGGAATATGTGTGTATTTCGATCTTTGATGTTACTGATTCAGTCCTTTATCAGCAGCAACTCATCGAGTCAAAGAGAAAAGTCGAAGAGCTTAGTAAGATAGATGAACTGACCCAGATCAATAACCGTAGACACCTGATGACACGGCTCAATGAAGAGTTGGCCGTTCACGAGAGAAGTGGTTGTGTGCTTTCAGTTATCCTCCTTGATGTGGATGACTTTAAAAATGTTAATGATCTACGAGGGCATATCTGTGGTGATTACGTACTGAGGAAGCTTGCGGGTATACTAACGAGTCAACTACGTCAGTATGATATACTGGGACGTTATGGTGGAGAAGAGTTCGGTATTGTTGTACCGGGTGGTGGTATTGACCAGGCTTTAGTGGTAGCGGAACGATTAAGATCTAAAGTCGAAAAGTTTACATTCGAATGTGATAATAATAAGTTTAATATTACCATCAGCTTGGGCCTCGCGAGCACACGCGGAAATCTTCAAGCAACTCCACAGGAGCTTTTCAAAATGGCGGACGAATTTTTATACCGAGCTAAAGCGTCTGGACGAAACTGCGTAGTTGCCCCTGATTACAAAGATAATCATATTTCTAAAGATTCCATCCTGTGCTCTGGATCAAGAGATGTTTTAAACAAGACCTCGCCCATTTCCTCTTAAATTTTCCTGTTGAACAAAATTCCGCATTATCAGAGATCTACTTTTATTAGGTGTTCTTATGGAGATTTTTACCGGCTTAAGATGGATTGATCTTTTTGATATCTTAATCCTGAGTTTTTTCCTTTACAGGCTGTTCATGATTTTTTGGCGGACCAACGCCATTCATATCATCCTTGGCCTCATTTTTATTTGGGTTGTTTCAATGGTGGCCCAGCACCTCGGTCTGATCTTTACCAGCTGGTTCATGGGGGGGTTGAGCGCTGTCTCAGTTGTTATTATAATTGTGATTTTTCGCAACGAGATTAGAGATATCCTCATACGAAGCAATCCCTTAAAGCTTCTTTTTGGTCATCCAGGGCAAACCATTGTAACGGACTACCAGTCTATTGCTGATACGGTTTTTCGATTAGCCCATAAAAAGACCGGTGCACTTATTGTCTTCCGAAGGCGAAATCGTCTTTATGACCATATCCAGGAGGGGGTTGATATCGATGCCCTTGTGAGTCCCCAGATGATAGAAAGTGTGTTCAATCATGATGCGCCGGTCCATGACGGGGCAATGGTAATAGACGGAAATCGGATTAAGAAAGTGGGGACATACTTACCGCTAACCGAACGGGAACACTTACCGCAAAAATTTGGCACACGACACCGAGCAGCGCTTGGAATTGCAGAACGTTCGGATGCTGTGGTAGTGGTGGTTTCAGAGGAGCGGCAAGAGGTCTCGATAGCGATCGGACAGGAAATCACAAGAGTCCTCTCGGCAAATGCCTTGGCACGAAAATTAAAAATGATTCTTCAAAACGGAGGATATGAGGGAAAATCGAATATATATAGATTACAGCAGATAGGACGTGAATTAGTAGGGCTCGGCGTTTCCTTTATGATTGTCACGGCCTTCTGGTATACCCTTGCGGGGAAACAACAATCTCTGATTTCCTTAACCGCTCCTATTGAATTTCGAAACCTGCCTGCGGAGTATGACATGATTAAAGCCTCTTCAGATAAGATAGATGTCCAGATCTCTGGCAACCGCCGATTAATCAATACATTGCGCGGCGAGCAGATCAGTGCTTTTGTTAATTTGGCAAATGCCCAAAGCGGGAGAAATAAGATACTCCTTTCAAAAGAAAACCTTCATCTGCCGCCCGGCCTTGAAGTAGTCAAAGTTACACCTTCCACTATCTTTGTATCCTTTGAGCAACGGATAGAGAAGGTCATACCTGTCAAGGTTCGGGTAGTGGATAAGAGCCACCCTGGATTCCGAGTGGACAAGATCACTGTGGAACCGGAAAAGATAAGAGTCGTTGCTCCTTATTCAGTGGCAAAAGGGCTAACAGTACTCTCTACCGAGCCGGTTTCCATTGAAAACATCAGAGAAAACACCAGACTGGAAGTGGGCGTGGTCTTTTCTCCGGCCTCTATTAAACCTGTTTCTCAATCCGATCAAAAGGTTTTGGTACATATAGCGATTTCCCCCTCTCAAAAAAAGACCAAAAGTGAGAAAAAATGAAGCGGAGAGAATATATCCTTTTTATTTTTGCGAACTTTTTATACTTCTTCACCTTCTGGATGGTGATTGCCTATCTCCCTCTCCTTTTCCATGCCTATGGTTTTACCGATACACAGATAGGATTTGTCATAGGCTTGAATTCCCTTTCAAGCATCATCCTCGTGTTTCCCCTGGGAGTATTTTCAGACTATTTCTCTCCCAAGAAAATAGTTGTTTTTGGAGCTATTTGTTACAGCGCCTATTTTCTTTTGCTTGCTGTGGTGAAGGATTTTTACTTTATATGTGCCGTGGTATTTTTAGGCGGGCTGGGGGCTGCATCCATCAGTATTATACTGATTTCTCTATACTTGAAACTGATCGGCGAAAACAATCGGGGGAAAAAAGTAGCTGTTATGCATTTGGGGTGTTATCTCGGGTTTGGCGCCGGTCCGCTTGCAGGTGGATATCTCTATGAGATCGTTGGGCCTATCACCATGTTTAATTGTGCTTTTGCATTATCTGTTGGCCTATTATTGTTAACATTCTTTCTCAGAGACTATCCTCCGGTGGTTTTTAGCTTTAAAGACTATAAAAAGGACATGAAAGATCCAAAAGTGCTATTTTTAATAGCCGCAGTCTTTATGCTCGGAACCCATTTCGGGGTGGAGCAGAGTAGCTTCAGCCTGTTTATAAAAAATAACATTGGGTTGCATAATACTGAAATAGGACTTGTCTTTTTTGCTCTTGGCCTCTGGATGGGTGTACTTGTACCATTTGCGGGGAAGATACTCGATAGAAGACCAGCAGCGTTTCTGTTTTTTGCATTGGGACTTTTTGTTTCAAGTATTTTTCAGGTCTTAACCGCATATACGACAACATTTACAAATTTATTGATCATAAGATTGATTCATACATTCGGGGACATGCTGGCGATTCTGGAGATGGATGTTTTGACGTCTTTGTTTTTTCCGGCAAAAAGGCTTGGTGGAAATTCCGGAATCCTTTTTTGTGTGCGTACCTCCGCTATATTCTTGTGCGCTTATTTGTCGGGATATCTAAATGATATAGGAGGGTATAGGGTGTCCTTTATTGTAAACGGAATCATGGTTCTCTTGTTTTCTTTATGGGCCTTGCTGTTGATACGGAAAGGATACTTTAATACTCAAAAGACTTGAAACTGCCTCGAATGCCACCTTTACAAAATATATTTGCTATGTAATACCTTAATTGAGTTAAAACTCAATTTGTCAATTGTCCGCGGACAAAGAACCACAGACATTTTTTGTAAAGGGGACTGATATGGAACTGTACAAAAAGACAGTATTATTGATCCTCGGGACCTTACTCTTATTTTCGCAAACGGTCATTGCCGAGATGCTCCCTGCGCCGGTGCGGGCGGCTGAAAAAAGGGCGCAGGATATTATCAATGCAAGAAATGAATATGTTACACAGGTATTGCAGGCGTATAAAATTCCATTTAAGACCGACGAGAGAGGCATTATTACCATGCTTATTCAGAATAATGGCAAAAAATGGGCGCCTGTGGACAAAATCGTTATCAATCCTGTAACAAAAATAGAGCATAATGTTATGGTGACAAAAGGGCATGACATCTTTTTTTATCTGTCTCAAGAACCTCTGCCGTTTCACCTTTACGTGCCGGATAGGGTTAGAATTGATCACGAATGATGTCGAACTTGATTGTATAGGAATTTCCTTTTTTTGGTCAATTTTATCAAAGGGTTGCTAAGTGATGACCGTTCATAGCTGATAAGCTGAAAACGGTGGGCAATGCCCACCCTACGAAAGATTAGCCATTTCAGAGTCTTATTTGCAA
>DAOVGD010000179.1 GCA_030672555.1 Desulfobacterales bacterium | reverse complement strand
CATACAAGAAGCCGTTTTGAACAGGTCGTTTCGGACGGTCTAACAAAAAAAAACCTTGATGCATTTCTTCCCAAGGTCGCCAAGCCCAGCAAGCGCCGCGATCGACGCTTGATCATTCGCGTACCCCTCTTCCCCGGCTATATCTTTGTAAAAAGCGACCTGAATCCCCATGAACATCTTGAGATCTTGAAAACAGTGGGTGTAGTCCGGATTATCGGAAACAAAGACGGTCCGATCCCGGTGACGGATGAAGTAATAACGTCGCTTCGCATAATGGTGGAAGGTGATAACCCTGTTCAGATTGGCGGTATGCGCTTTAAAAAAGGGGATCGGGTAATTGTCATTGCAGGCCCCTTTACCGGCGTGATCGGGACTTTTATACGCTACCGGGGGGTAGAACGCGTCGTGGTATCCGTGGAAGCATTGGGTCAGTACGCAGCGGTTGAAGTGGCAAAAGAGGATGTAGAGCGGATTCCGGATGTGTAAATAGTATTGCCCTTGACCCCATAAGCACTAACTTAAGATATCTAAAAACTGTCGAAATGTGGGTGCCACGGGCTAAGCCCCCTGCCCTTTACTCCAACAAGCTCTCATTTACCTCGACTTCATAGCGCGAGCGTAACTTTGCCAACCAGGTACCGTATACCTGTTCTAACTTTTCTTCCTTGAGCCGCGTTCTAATGGTTTTAGTCACCTGCGCAAGATCCGGTTTGCTGGCCGGTTTTTTCTCTGTTACCAGGAACAGATGATATCCATAATCGCTCTTGACTACAGGACTAATTTTCCCCTCTTTAAGCTTGAAGATAGTCCTATCCAAGACTTCCGGAAGTATTCCTTTTGCTACGAATCCCAGATCGCCTCCTTTGTCCTTGTCCGGGCTGATGGAATGCGCCCGCGCCATATCCTGAAAAGGCACACCCCTATTAATCTCAGCAAGTACCTTCTTGGCTTGATCCTTTGTGGGGAGTAATATCTGGTAGACTCGAATCATCTCCGGCCTGCCGAATGTTTCCTTGTGTTCATTATAATAAGACTTGATCTCTTCCGCGGGTATCGAAATATCTTGGACGAGGTCGGTCTTGATAACTTTTTTTACCAGAAGCCTTTTCCGGATCTTTTCCTTCCAATGATCATAAGAGATGGCCTTTTTCAAAAAGATTTCGTCAAAGCTATCATCCGGATAATCCTTCCGAACCTTGTCTATCTCTTTTTCGAGTTCTTGAGCCGATACCGTGAGGTTCAATTCTTCCGCACGCCTGAGGATGATCATCTCTTCCAACAATTGACGCAGGAAATGTAATCGAGCTGTTTGTTCAGAGAGCGGGTCTGATGGTTGGGGCTGTTCCGAGATCATTTGTGATAATTCAAAGGCGTCGTTGAACTCAGCAAGGCTCACGGCCAACGTATCAACTTTGATAAGTGTCTCCTTATTTCTGGTCTCCTTTTCATTCTGTGTACAGCCGAATGTTACAAGGATAAGGAGGAAAATCGCCAAACTTCTGTTGATCATTCTCATGTAATCTCCTCTATAATCTTTTTTGTTGCCTTGAGCGGATCTGTTATCCCTTTAAAAGGAAGCCTAACTCTTAAGTGCTTTTCTGGTGTGACAGAGACCTTGCGGGGATACGCGCTGATTAGATCCACGATTTTTTTTGCGTCAGCACGATGACCATGGTCAAAGGTAAAGAGTATTCCTTGTTCAGATACATCGAGATGGACGATGCGTACATTCTTTGCGATAATCTTTAATCCGATCTTTACCAGTAAATTGGTGACTTCTTCGGGGAAGTGGCCGTAGCGGTCTTTCAATTCGGTCCTGAAATGATCAACTTCTTCCAATGTGATCATGCGGGAGAGCCTTTTGTAGAGGGTAAGCCGTTGATCGATGTCAGGAATATAGTCCTCCGGAAGATAGGCTGAACGCCCCAGGTTAATTTCCGGTTCCACCTCCTTTTCTGTTGGCTCTCCTTTCAGTTCGTTCATGGCTTGTTCCATGAGTTGAAGATACATCTCATAGCCGACTGCTGCAATATGACCGGATTGGGATGTCCCCAGGATCGTACCTCCACCTCTGATCTGAAGGTCATTAAGGGCAATGTGAAAGCCGGCCCCCAGCTTTTCATGTTCCATGAGAACACGAAGCCTTTTCTGCGCGTCCTTGGTGATAGCGCTTTCTCCGGGAATGAAAAAATATGCATACGCCTGTTCATCTCCTCTGCCCACCCTTCCTCGGAGTTGATAGATTTGGGCTAATCCGAATCTATCTGCGCGGTTGATCATAATAGTATTTGCCGAGGGTATATCAAGTCCTGATTCAATAATGGTAGTGCAGACCAGCAGGTCTATGTCCCGGCGGATAAATTGAAACATGACCTTTTCCAGCTCCTTTTCATCGAGCCTGCCATGTGCAACGCCGATTCGGACACGTGGAACCAAATTTTGGATATGTCCGGCCATGGCCCGGATGCTTCGAATATTGTTATGAACGAAAAAAACCTGCCCGGACCGGTCCATTTCGCGCATGATGGCTTCTGCAATGACTGCGTCGTCAAAGTGAGAAATATATGTTTTGATAGGGTACCGATGCTCGGGAGGGGTCATAATGACGCTGAGATCCCTTATGCCTGTCATGGACATGTGGAGGGTCCTCGGGATCGGGGTAGCGCTTAATGCAAGGACGTCAACGTGACTGCGAATCTTTTTCAGCTTTTCTTTGTCCTTGACTCCGAATCGCTGCTCTTCATCAAGGATGACCAATCCAAGATCTTTAAAGTTGACATCCTTTTGCAAGAGCCGATGTGTCCCTATGATGATATCGACTTTGCCTTCAGCAAGGTGTTTGAGAATCATTTTTTGTTCTTTTGTCGATCGAAACCTGCTAAGGCCCGCAACGATAACCGGATATTGTTCAAACCGTTTTTTGAATGTTTGAAGGTGCTGCTCTAACAGAACAGTCGTTGGAACCAGGACTGCCGTCTGTTTGTTGTCACAGACCGCTTTGAATGCAGATCTCAGGGCCACCTCGGTCTTGCCGTATCCTACATCGCCGCACACGAGCCGATCCATGGGGATGTCGGTTTCCATATCACCCAGGACTTCGTTGATGGCACGGACCTGATCAGGAGTCTCTTCATATTCAAATGCTGACTCGAATTTCTCAAAATACTGGTCACCGGGAGCAAAGGCAAACCCCTTTTGAATCTTTCTCCACGCGTATAATTCTAAAAGCTCTTTGGCTGTTTTCTGAACAGATTTCTTTACCTTTTCCTTGACCCGATCCCAGGAGCTGCCGCCAAGCCGGTCGAGACGAGGGACAGCGCCTTCAATGCCCATATATTTCTGTATATTGTGGAGCCGGTCGACCGGGAGATACAGCTTATCGTTTTCCTGGTATTTAATGTGGATAAAATCATTCACATGCTGTGCTACTTCCAGTCGTATGAGTCCCTGATACTGGCCGATGCCATGTTCGATATGGACAACGAGGTCTCCTTCTTTGAGATCCTGAAAGTCGATAATACGGGTTTCCCCGGAAGGGGTTGGGCGTTTGAGGCGGCGGCGTTTGCGACCGAAAATCTCTTCTTCCGTGATGATCGCCAGCGATTCTTTTTTCCACACAAAACCGGTTGAGAGCTGTCCAAAACGTATTCGGAGCCCGATTTCGACGTCCGGCCTGTCTCGCGCAGTGTCTTTGTCCGCAAAGGTAGTGATGCCATAGGGCCGGAGGAGCTTTCTGATACGTTCTGCCCCTTTTTGGCCTGCGCAAACTACTGTGGGGAGGCATCCTGCATCATGACATTCTTTAATCCAGTTGATCAGTGGGCGTAGTAACTCTTGATGCCCTTTTGCTGTTCTGAGTGCTTGCGAGGTCGTTTCGTTATTATGAACAGTAAAATGACACGGCCGTGTGGCTTCCCCGGCCACAGGCAGGGTCCTGAAAACTATGGCTGACTCCTGGTCCAGAAGCGCATGGAGTGTCTCATCAATCGGTTGGTATAGTGATTCAGGCTCTACACAGAGCCGACCTTTGGAGCGGCAGGTGAGATGGCTTTGTGTTGTCGCCTCTTCTGCTGTTTTTCCTATCTTTTCAATAGATGAAAGGTCAATGAGCACAGGGACGGCGTCTCCGGGAAGGTAATCAACCAGACTATCTAATTGCGGATAGAGTAGAGGAAGAAAACCGCCAATTCCTGGAAACTGATGCTGTTCCGCAATATGATCGATCATTTCCTCTACCCGGGCATGTGGGATTTCTAATTGTTTTGCATGCAGCCGAAACCTCTTTATGATCTGTTCGGTTTCATCGGGATTAATAATTACCTCACGGGCGGGAATGATGATCACTTCCTCAAGGTATTGTAACGATCGTTGGTCAACCGCGGAAAAGGTTCGAACCGATTCAACAGTATCACCAAAAAATTCTATACGGACCGGATCAGGATAAAGGGGCGAAAAGAGATCTATCAGGCTTCCACGGACACTGAAGTCCCCGGGCTCCTCTACGATGGATGCTTTTGAATAACCACCACTTATTAGGTGACTTAATAACTGGTCCCTGTTGACCTCTTCTCCTGTGATAATGATTTCCGGAAAAGCGGAAAGGGATGTCCTGGGAATAATCTTTTGGAGAAGCCCTTCAATGGTAGTTACTACAATCTTCGGGTCATCTTCTGTGATAAGCCTGTAGAGTGTTTTGATCCGGTGTGCGGCAGTTTCAGGATTATAATCTACCGGTTTGAACGGAATAATATGATACGGCGGGAAAAAAAGGATCGATTCCTCGGCAGGGGCGAGAAAAAAACGGATATCAGATATGATTGTTTCAGCCTCTTTAAGCGTAGGCGCCACAACAAATAGAGACCGTTTTGCACCGCGGTGTACTTCCGCCAGGCAGTAAGCTATCTCTGAGCCCCCCAGACCGCTACAGTCTACAGTGCCTCTATTTTCCCGGATCATTCCGATTAAGTCGGCTATGGAAGAATCTGTTAGCTGATAGTTCATAGCTGATAGTTCATGGCTCATAGAAGCCTATTCTAATTATATCGTTCTTACCGTCAAAAAAGAAGCTTCTATAGCAATTAGTGAGCTAAGATGCCTAAAGTTGAAGAGAATTGTAGAATTGTAGGGTGGGCAATGCCCACCGATAACCTTTACCTCAAAAGATTCGATTCGCGGTAGGCTCTAATTGCGGTGGGCAATGCCCACCCTACAATTCTCAATTCCTCAATCCCTTAATAAACCTACTGGAGAAAAAATTCGATTTTTTTCCATAACATCTCTTTCCCTTGCCCGGATGTAGACGAAAAGACTACAAGTTCTTCCGGGGAGAGTGCGAGCTCGGAAGATATCTTTTTTGTCTGTTGATATTGTTTGTTTTTTGTGAGTTTATCGGCTTTCGTCAAAACAATAGGGGTTGGGATGTTATAGTGATGAAGCCATGAGAGTAGTTGCAAATCCTCTTTGTTCGGCATCCTGCGGATATCAAGGATTAAAATCACAGATCTTAGGGGATTACGGTGCTTAAGGTAGTGCTCAACCATCGGTCCCCATTTTTTTTGTATACTTGCGGGGACCTTTGCATACCCATACCCTGGAAGGTCTACGAAATAAAATGCATCATTTACGAGGAAAAAATTGATGCACTGGGTTCGTCCGGGTGTAGAGCTCGTTTTTACAAGTTTTTTACGGTTCAACAATTTATTGATTAGTGAAGATTTTCCAACGTTTGAGCGTCCTGCAAAAGCAAGTTCCGGAAGTTCATGAAATGGATATTGGGAGGGACGAACAGCAGTTGCAATAAATGAGGCGGATTTTATCTTCATGGATGAAGTGAACAGTTAAGAATGAAAAGCGAAAAATGAAAAAATAACTCTTGATGATTTCACAAAAAGTCTTTGATGAGCTTATCTCGGTCATCCTTTTCAAAGGTTCTGAAGCACGGGCAAGCTTCGCTTAGCCCGTGGCACCCAAAAATTTCATACTGTTTGAGGGCGCGAGGCCTCTCTTGACTTTTCATTTTTAACTCTTAACTGGCATTACCTGTTTAATTCCTGAATAGCAGCCCTCGCCTTTGCATTTAACTCTCCATCTGATGTAAGTTCTAAAACTTTTTTGAATGCCGAGAGCGCTTTCTCAAAGGACTGCAGCTTCAAATACGCCTGCCCCAAATCATAATAGGCGGCAGCAAAATTAGGAGCGCTTTTGACGGCCTTCTCCAAAGAAAGGACAGCTTCCTTATACTTTCCCATTGCCATATAAGTACGCCCAATGCCTCGATCAGCCCTGGCAAATTGAGGCGCTGCCTTCAAAGCTTCCTTATAAAATTGGACAGAACGATCGTACTCTCTTTTTTCATAATAGACAGATCCAAGATTACTTAGAGCAATATGAGGAGTCTTATAGAGAAGATCAGACCGTGCACGATCAAAGCACTCGATAGCCTTATCCCATTGTTCCTGAATTGAATAGACAGTTCCCATGTTGTTAAGGGCTTCGGGATACTGTGGGTTGAGTTTCAACGCCTTTTCGAAGTGAAAAAGCGCTTTTTCGTATTCCCCTTTTGCCATATAGACAAGCCCAAGATCGTTGTGAAGGCTTGGAACCTCTGAATAGAATTTTTCTGCATGGAGGAGTTCCCTAAGCGCGTCTGTAAATTTCCCCTCTACGTAATATGACTCTCCCAAAAGGCGTGAGGCCTCTGATTGTTTTTTCAACAGGGCCTTATTCCCTCCGCAAGACAAAATTCCTATGGTAAGAGCTAAAAAAATCAAGAAACTGTTTCGTCGTAGCATAGTCATTCCCCTCTGACATCTGACTTCTGTTTTCTGACTTCTGTCTTTTGTTCCGTATCAATCCAATTTGTATCTTCATCAAGCATCCAGCATCGAGCATCAAGAAAAAGATGTGAAACCTAAATCCGCAATCCGCAATCCGCAATCCGAAATACTATATCACCTTATTCAGTGCGTATTCAATGATTCCTTCGGCGCCCATCTTCATGAGCCCAGGTATGAGATCACGTACCCTGGCAGAGGAGACAACGGTCTCAACGGAAAACCAGTCAGAGTTATACAAGGGCGCTACAGTTGGGGCATTAAGGCTTGGGAGAGCATCGATAACCTGTTGCATGTTGTCCTTTGATACATTCATCTTCAGGCCGACCAGTTCTTCTCCTTTGAGCGCTCCTTTAAGGAGCAAGGCGATCTGTTCGATCTTCTCACGCTTCCATGGGTCTGACCATGCGATGTGGTTTGCGATCAATTGGGTATTTGTCTGCATCAGCTCATGAATGATCTTGAGTCCATGAGCTTTTATGGTACTACCGGTTTCGGTTACTTCGACAATGGCGTCGGCTAAACCAGAGACCACTTTAGCTTCGGTGGCGCCCCATGAAAATTCTGTCCGGACGGCAATCCCCCTTTCTGAAAAATACCTTTTGGTGAAATTGACCAGTTCAGTAGCCACCTTCTTCCCTTCAAGATCTTCCAGAGTTTTGATCTGGGAATCGTATGGTACGGCAAGTACCCATCGTGCCGGTCTCTGACTGACTTTAGAGTATACAAGATCTTCCACCACGTGTACGTCTGAATTGTTTTCTTCAATCCAATCCTTTCCTGTAAGACCGGCGTCCAACGTGTTGTTTTCCACATATTTGGACATTTCCTGTGCTCTACAAATAGCACACTCAATGGTTTCGTCATTAATTTCAGGGAAATAGCTCCTCCCATTCACATTAATTTTCCAGCCTGACCGCTTAAACAGAGCAATGGTCGCATCTTGAAGGCTCCCTTTTGGGATGCCGAGTTTGAGCTTATTTGCCACGATTTTCGTAAACCTCCTTTGGATCGAATATTTTTTTGCCGTCAATGACCACTTCGTTGTTGTCCACCTTTTTGTAAAAGCAACTTCGGTACCCCGTATGGCAGGCAGCTCCTCCGATCTGTTCGACCTTCAAGAGAACCGTATCGTCGTCACAGTCGATTCGTATCTCTTTTACTGTTTGGACATTACCTGAAGATTCTCCTTTTACCCAGAGTTTTTGGCGGGTTCGACTCCAGTAAGTAGCTTTGCCTGTTTCGAGCGTTTTTTGCCACGCTAATTCATTCATGAAGGCAAGCATTAGTACTTCACCAGTTGTTGCATCCTGCGCTATAGCCGGGATAAGTCCGCCACATTTTTCAAAATCCAAAGAAATCATAATCAGGTCTTCCTTTATTCAACAAAAAAATAATCTTGGTGTCTTTGTGGCAAGGTGCCTGAGTAGTTAAAACTATTTATTAAATAGGATTTATATATTATTTGTCAAGCCTATTCGACAGGTTCAAGCCAAATTTCTTTTATGCGGACATCTTGCGCGCAATACGGTTTTTTGATACACATAATAACATGTCATATCGTCGCAATCGATCACAGAAAAAGATACAACGTATCAAATCGAAACGTGCCAAAAAGGGGTCATGGGGGACTTTTTTATATTTTCTCTATGGGACAGTAATCATCCTTTCCCTCATTTTTGGGATCGTCGTCGGAGGGGGATACCTGTATATTGTCCGTGGCCTTCCCAAGATATCTTCTTTGCAAGATTACAATCCTCCCATAATTTCAACGATATATTCACACGATAATCGTAAGATAGGAGAATTTTTCAAGGAAAAGCGAATTGTTGTTCCTACTGAAAAGATCCCGAAAATGTTGGTAGATGCCTTTATTGCGGCTGAAGATGCGCGTTTCTATAAACATGAAGGGATCGATTTTTTTAGTATCTTACGTGCGCTCTTTAAAAATATTGAGGCCCGAACTATCGTACAGGGTGGAAGTACTATTACTCAACAGGTTACAAAGTCGCTTCTTCTTTCTCCCGAAAGGAGTTATTTAAGGAAAGTACGTGAGGCGATATTGGCTTACCGTATTGAGAAGTCACTTACCAAGGAAGAGATTTTATACGTTTACTTAAATCAGATATACTTGGGGCACGGCGCATATGGTGTTGAAGCTGCTGCTGAGAACTATTTCAGCAAAACCTGTTCTGAACTCAACCTGGCAGAGTGTGCACTCCTTGCCGGGCTACCTCAGGCGCCCAGTCGGTATTCTCCGTTTCGGAATTTCAAACGGGCAAAAGAACGACAGGTGTACGTGCTGAATCGTATGCTTGCGGAAGGTTATATTACAAATATTCAGGCAACCGAAGCGATCAATACCCCTCTCGATATTAAGCCACGGCATAACTGGTACATTGAACAAGTCCCCTATTACACAGAGCATGTAAGAAGATACATCGAAGAAAAATATGGTAGAAAAACCCTGTATGAAGGGGGGCTCAGGATTTATACTGCTGTAGGTATAGAGATGCAAAAAGTTGGCCGTCATGCAATTCAGAAGGGGTTGTCAGAGTTAGATAAACGCCAGGGATATCGCGGCCCTTTGCAACATTTACCCCCTGAGGAGTTTGAAGATTATTCGACAAAGGTGGGGGAGTCGCTTGCTGAAAATCCTCTGGAACCGGGCAAGGTGACTGAAGGACTTGTAATCGCAGTAGACGATGAGCAAAAAAATGTAACGGTAAGGATAGGTGGAGTAAAGGGAATACTTCCGTTAGAGCACATGAGGTGGGCCAGAAAGCCGGATCCAGACGTATTGCATATCAACGCGCTTGTAAGTTTGCCGAGTGAGGCGTTAAGCCTGGGTGATGTGATCTTAGTACGAATTGTGAGTAGACTTGAGGATGAAGGGAGGCAGGAGACCGAAGGAGAGCCTGATGATGAGGAAAACGAAGGAGAACCTGATGATGAGGAAAACGAAGGGTGGATTTTGGCATTAGAACAGATACCTGAGGTAGAGGGCGCTCTCTTATGCATGGAGGTCGAAACCGGCTTGGTTCGGGCAATAATAGGTGGACGGGACTTTAGAACGAGTCAATTCAATCGTGCTATCCAATCAAAAAGGCAACCCGGTTCCGCTTTTAAACCGATTATTTATTCCGCGGGATTAGACAGAGGATATACACCTGCAACCATGATCTTAGACGCGCCTATTGTGTTTGAAGATACAGAGCACGATTTTGTTTGGAAGCCTAAAAATTATGAGGATAGATTCTATGGCCCTACCCTGTTTCGTAGCGCTTTGGCGCATTCGCGAAATGTAGTTACAATCAAAATTCTTAAAGATCTTGGGATCGATTATGTGATAGATTATGCCAGACGGCTCGGGATCGAATCTCCAATAAACAGGGATCTTTCCATCGCCCTTGGATCTTCCGGGACCTCCCTTTTGGAATTGGTAGGCGCCTATTCAGTGTTTGCTCATCAAGGCTACCGTATGGTGCCGATATTTGTGACCAAGGTTGTTGATCGTAATGGAGATATCCTGGAGGAGAATAATCCAGAAGGTGAGAGTGTGATCTCCAAGGAGACCGCTTACATCGTGACCAATCTTTTGCAGGGTGTTGTAAAAGAAGGGACAGGACGTAAAGTGAGGTCACTGAATCGGCCGGTAGCCGGGAAAACAGGCACTACAAACAATCTATATGATGCGTGGTTCTTAGGCTATACCCCACGTTATGTGACCGGTGTATGGGTGGGTTTCGATAATGAGAAACCATTGGGAAAACGCGAAACAGGCGCCCGCGCTGCTATTCCTGTCTGGCTCTCCTTTATGAAAGGGATTTTGACTGATAAGCCTGTAAGGGTGTTCCCGATGCCTAATGGGATTGTCTTCGCCAAGATAGATACTGAAACAGGTTTGCTTGCTATCCCTGAGTCAAAGAAGACCATTTTTGAATGTTTTAAAGAAGGGTCCGCACCTACTGAATATACAGAGCGTCCCGGCTTAATTACAGAACAGGGGCAGTTTTTTAAATCGGATATGTGAAGAATGAAGAGCTTTGCAAAAGTTTCTTTTAATCGTTACGCAACCGCCGTCCTTTAACCTGGTCCATGGACTCTTTGACCGTGTAGAGCACGGTGAATTTGTCTTCTATTATGTCAACCAGTTTTGCCAGTTGATCCTGTTTCATAGGCCGAATTCGGAAATAGACGTTTCTGTACCCTTCATCAGCCAGGTCATAGCTTGTGAGTATACTTACGACACAGCCACCCATACTTCGAATGACATCTGCGACTTCATGCACCGATCCCGGTTTGTCTTGCAGGCAGAGGGCAAACTGGACATTGCCGCTGTAAACTCCGGTAATATGTATTAAAGCTTTGAATATATCTGTCTCGGTTATAACGCCGATTAAGTTTTGTTGATCATTTACTACAGGCAGCCCTGAAATCTTGTTTTCAAGCATCAAGACTGCCGCAAATTCAATAGTCTCATCAGGTCTTGCATAAACAACCTCTTTTGACATCAATTCCTTGACCTTAATCTCAGATAATAGATAATTTATTTCATAGATATCTAATGTAGTGGCCTTTGACGGAGAGGCCTCTTTCAGATCCGTATCAGTAACAATCCCCACCAACTTCCCCTTTCGGACCACAGGTAGGCGACGCATATTATTCTCTTTCATAAGGACGGAAGCCTTCATCATGGAAGTCTCCTCATCGACTGAAATTACATCGCTTGCCATCCATCCTTTTACTAACATAACCTTTCCTCCGCCTCCGCCTCTGTTAATATTATTTAAGGATGAATTCGTAAAAAGTCTTACCCTCCTTACCCAAACCCTCTCCAATCAACGGAGAGGGGGTGTTTTGGACCTTTCACGAAATCATCAAGTTTTTGACAGGGTCATATGTCTTCTGATTAGGTTTTCAAAATAGAAGGTCTAAAAGGTTTTGTCAAGTAATTTACGAACATGCGCATCGGGCTGATTGGGGGTTGACAGTCTGAAATAAGACATGTACATTACAGTGTACAAACAAGGAGGGGCTGTGGCTACAGAGATTATTACAGTTTCCGATGCGAGACAAAACTTTCTAAAGATCGTTAAGGAGTTGGAAAAAATTCAAAACCATTACATTATTACCCGTGGTGGGAGGCCATCTGCTGTATTGATCAATTTTGATGAATACTTTAGATTTATGGCTACTTTCGATATTCTTTCCGACAAAGAACTCATGGCGGGAGTGGCCAAGGGATTAAGAGAAAAAGAGGAAGGAAACATTTTTTCCTTTGAAGACGTGTTCGGAGAAACATTTTGAATTATGCTGTTATCGTAACAGATCAGGTTCGCCGATGTGTGGCAACACTCCCTGATGAGAGTAAAAGGATTTGTTCGAACGCTCATAAGATCTTATCTGAAGATCCTTACAGGGGACATGCTATGCTTGGTAAACTTGAGGGTCTACGTAGATTCAAAGTAGGGCCGTTTCGGTTAATTTATGGGGTAGATGAAGAAAACAAGATCATTACTACAGTGATGATGACCTGTCAAAACGGGAATCGGTGAGGAGAAGATATACAAATGGGAATGGTTGTTCGTAAACGGATGGGGATACGGATATCAGACGGAATCGGTGTTGCCTTTCCCCCGTATGCGCCTGTTACTAATGAAAAGATTGTAGAGAGTTACTTAAAAAATAAGGGGAATGGACTGTATGAGGGGCTGAAAGCTCAATTTGGAAATGACATTAGGGCAATGGCCAAGTCAGTGGGGATAGATCTTGATCGAATCGAAAAAATGACAGGTTTCAAAAATCGATATTGGACCCATTGGCCCGGTACATGTACGACAGAGGATGTCGTCAAATATGATGACCTCATAATTAAATCATGTGAAGATGCTATTGCCGATGCCGGTTTGGAGCAATCGCTGATTAATGCCTTTTTCCTTACCATTTCTTTTTATTACACCCTTAGGGGTGGGGCTACAGCGAGTTTTATTGCCAACGAATTAGGCTTGGAAAATGCAGCAATAAGCGATATCAATGCAACATGTTCAGGTGCTGTTTACGGAATGGCCATGGCTTCCGGATTTCTATCAGAGGATGCCCCTTACATCCTCTTGGCCGGTGGCGAGACTTATTCACGCGTACTTGATTGGGAGTACCTTACTTCTCTTCCCGCAGTGGCTGATGGAGCGGCGGCAATCATCATGCAATGGACCGGGGACGAAAAAGAGGGGATCCTGGGGGGGTATCTACAGGCAAATCCCCAGCATCATTGGATGCTCAATGCCTATCAGGAGATCCCGATAACTGAAAAGAATCTTAAAGAAGGTTATATTGTTATGGGAAACTCTAATGACAATATCAACCGGAAGATTTTCGAAAGATGTGCGACAGAAGAACTTATCAAGGCGATCGGCCAGACCTTGAAGGTGACAGGTCTCACCGGAAAAGATATTGACTTGTTTCTACCTCATCAGGTCAATCTCCAGACTATTTTGACTGCCGCTAAAACTTTTGGGATAACAGAAGATAGGGTTGTTCTT
>DAOVGD010000066.1 GCA_030672555.1 Desulfobacterales bacterium | reverse complement strand
TTCTTACACTATGGGGACGTCATGAATTGGGCCTTCCTCTCGTGATGGAACCTATTACCCTGGAAGAACTAAAAACATTCTTTCGAGATCTGGGGGTGGCTGAGGGAAAGATGTCGCCCTTAAAGGAGGAGATAAAAACGTCCTTTACCGATTGGGTGGTTCGAGGTTCCAAACTCGAAATCGAAACATTAAACCGTGTTGCAAATACTTTTGAATCCCTGTTTGATGAACTCGAAAGCGAGTATCGTTCAGTTCGGATAGATGACCTGGATCCGAGATTTATCCGGCTGTTTTGGCTAAGATAATTGAGGTCATTATGAAAAGATTTAAAGAACTGTTTAATACAGAAAAACCGGTCATTGGAATGGTGCACCTCCTTCCCCTTCCTGGTTCACCGCGCTATGAGGCAGGGGGTATGAAGAGGGTTTTCGCGCAAGCAGAGGAAGAAGCTCTGATTCTCGAAGAGGCGGGTGTTGACGGCCTTCAGATTGAAAATATATGGGATTTTCCGTATCATAAACCCGAGCGTATAGGTCCGGAAACCGTGGCAGGGCTTTCAGCAGTAGCGAGCGTTCTTGTACAGAAGGTCAAGATTCCCATTGGTATCAATTGCCACATCAACGGGGTGTGTCAGGCGTTAGCCGTGGCCGCGGCAGTGGGTGCAAAGTGGGTTCGTGCCTTTGAACTGGCAAATGCCTATATATCGAATAGCGGCATTATAGAGGCGGCGGGGCCTGAGGCACTTCGATATCGTGCAGCGCTAAAGGCGGATGATATAATGATTTTTGGTGACTTTCATGTAAAGCATGGAAGTCACTATATTCTATCGGATCGATCCCTGGAAGAACAGGCTCACGATGTGGAAACCTGCGGCGGTGATGCAGTAATCGTTACAGGGTTAAAGACCGGTTTCTCCCCAACGGTAAGTGATATAGAACGGATACAAAAAGCGGTTTCTATCCCTGTTCTGATCGGAAGCGGGCTTTCGCTGGGAAATGCTGACGCGCTTTTCCCCCTTTCAGAGGGAGCGATCGTTGGAAGCAGCTTTAAAGAAGGAGGCAACTGGCGCAATCGAGTAGACTTTAAACGGGCCTCTGATTTTATGAAAAAAATCAAGTCAATTCGCGGGAATGGTTAGGACACTACCCTTCTGTGGCTATCACCTGATACCCGCTTTTCTTAAGCGAGTCTGCAATCGGTTGCACCTCACATGGTTTCAATCTGAAGTAATAGATATTTTCATCTCTTCTGTGGGGCGCCATCCCTACACTGATGATCTGACCTCCACTGTCTTGTATGATGTGAGAGACCTCTTTAAAGGCGTCTGCCTTGCTGCCAAGCGCCACATCTACGCGAGAACTAGTGGTCAGGATTCCCATCATGCTGACGAATGCTTCAAGAATGTCCGTTATTGTAATAATGCCGACGAGTTTGTTGTTTTCAACCACAGGTATCCCGCCGATTTTGTGTTTATAGATAATTCGAGCAGCAGTTTCAATATTAACGTCCGGGGATAGCAGAATAGGATCCTTTACCATGATATCTTTTAGTGACAGATCTGTTACCATGGATGGTATAAATGCCTGCTTCAGGTCTGTCAGGGTAACAAATCCTATAAACTTCTTTTCGTGGTTTACCACAGGAAGGTGGCGGATAGAATGAGTGTTCATGAGGTCGAGAGCGTCCTTTACGGACGCGTCTTCTGAAATGGTAATCGGGTCTTTGATCATTAAGGATTTGATTCGCATAAGCGGTTTTCTCCTTTCAAAAAATCTTCCACGGTTTGGGAAGGAATATCTTTTCATATAGATAAAGAGCGTATCTATCGGTCATGCCGGCGATGAAATCACACACGTCCCGCTCTCTTGATTCGGTTCTTTTGCCGATTTCCTTGTTAAACAAGGTATCATTTGTGAGTAGGGCATGGTATAATTCAAAAACGACCTTTTTAGATCGGATGAAATCGTCATGGACCTCATGGACTTCATAGACATGTTCATACAGAAAATCTCGAAGCATGATTATTGCTTCATGGACGTCGTCGCTCATCCGTATATCTGAAGGGCTCTCGAGCGTGTTAAATATGAGATCTTTAACCATGGTGTCGATTCTTTTTGAGTGGGTATCTCCTAAGACCCTCAGACACGTCTTCGGAATATCGGCCATTACAATCACTTCACCACGTAAGGCATCATCCAAATCGTGATTTACATAAGTTATAATATCAGAAATCCTAACCAATCTCCCTTCCATGGTTTGGGCCAAATCTCCAGTGTCTTCAGGGAAGAGTGCTTTTTTGCCTTTGGAGTGTTTTAGTATTCCGTCTCTGACCTCGACAGTCAAGTTCAGGCCCTTGCCGTTTTTTTCCAGTTTGTCTACGACACGCAGGCTTTGTTCATTGTGTGCAAATCCTTCAGGAAATATCTCGTTAAGAACAGCTTCTCCGGCATGCCCGAAAGGAGTATGACCAAGGTCATGTCCCAAGGAGATGGCTTCGGTCAATTCTTCGTTCAACTGAAGGGCCTTGGCGATAGTCCGGGCAATTTGGGCAACTTCCAGCGTGTGTGTGAGGCGGGTGCGGTAGTGATCGCCTGTAGGAGACAAGAAGACCTGTGTCTTGTGTTTGAGACGGCGAAATGCTTTAGAGTGTATGATACGGTCCCTGTCTCTCTGGAACTCTGTTCTAATACTGCAAGGCGGTTCCGGTACAAGGCGACCTTTTGTATTTACACTTAAAACAGCAAAACGGGAAAGGGTGGCTCGTTCTTTCTCTTCGAGTTGGTTACGAATATTAAATTCCATTAATCTGCGGTTTTGCTGAGGATTTTGGATATGGTTTTTTTTAATTTTGTCAGGTCAAAAGATTTTACCACATAATCTGTGGCGGCAGCCGCCCGATTATGCTCCTGAAAAGAATCATAAGCAGTACACAGGATGACAGGAAGTTCAGGGGCCTGTTGGCGGATGTGCTGGAGGAGGTCCAGTCCATTTGTATCTCCGAGTTTAATATCTAAAATCGCCAGGTCGAACGTACTGGTTTTTATTCGATCCAGGGCTTCTTTTGCACTTCCGGCAAGACTTACTTCATGGCCATTGTCCGTCAACTCTTCTTTGTAGAGATGCCTGATATGATCTTCATCATCTATTACCATGATATGTGCCATTGATTTTCTCCCCTAAGACGACTAAGATAATAATTGTTCATTACACAGTTATATCTTTAAGGTCAAGTTATTAAACCATCAATATTTATTATAATTGAAAGAATGGTGTTTCGTAAAGGGCAACCGTAATAATACAGCAAAAAAATGAGAAGATTTTTTTTAAGTAAGAACTCAATCTTATCTGGGAATCCTGCATTAACCGATTCTGATGTAAGGCATATCCGTAATGTTCTCCGACTCAAACCAGGTGACAGGATTGTCATATTTGATGGTGAGGGGACGGAATACGAGTGCGAGATTTTATCCAGTTCACCTCGGTGTATAACAGTGTCTGTGTTGAATTCAACCCGTGTACTTAGGGAATCTCCAGTTCATATCACCATTGCGCAGGCCTGTCTTAAGGGATCTAAGATGGACTGGATAATTCAAAAGGTCACGGAGCTGGGTGTGACAACCTATATCCCTTTTTGGTCTCAGCGCTCTGTTCCCAAACTTGATAGCGGACGGGCCGAATCTCGTTATCACCGATGGACGAAGATTGCACATGAGGCGTTAAAACAGTGTGGTCGGAGTGTGGCGCCTGAAATTAAACCGCTCAGTCCCTTTGATGAAATAATCCGTTCAGAAGAACACGATCTTAAAATGATATTTTGCACAGGGAATATAGATGGTGGCCGTATTGAACCTAAGAGTGGACAGGATAGAGTTTCCGGACCGGATACGTCTCTGAAATACTTTTTAGATGGGATGCCAAAGGCAGAAAAAATTATTGGTGTGATTGGTCCGGAGGGGGGATTTACATCAGCAGAGATAAGAGCTGCGATAGATTGTGGATATGTACAAGTATCTTTAGGGCCAAGGATATTGCGTGGTGAAACCGCGGCAATTACTGTAGCAGCGATCTTACAATATGTGTACGGTGGCCTTGGGGCCTGAGGTCGTTGTTTCTATATCATATTGGAAAATATGTAAGAAAATAATAGCCATAAAATTTCTTGACACAAGGTCAGGAATTAGCTAAAAAACATCCCAACGCTACACGATTCATGGTCTCATAACTTATTGAAAATATTAGATCGCAAAATCAGAAATGTAGCGCACAAAGCAACATTTCAATAATCAAATCAAGTCATTATAGAAAAATGGGTTTGCCGGGGTAGCTCAGTCGGTAGAGCAGCGGACTGAAAATCCGCGTGTCCCCAGTTCGATTCTGGGCCCCGGCATCATACCGAGACCTTGTGCAAAGGTCTCATACCTTGTCTCATGTCTCGATAGAGAAAAATATGATCCGTAAGGCGACCATTCGGGACGTAAAACCAATATATAACATTCTTAAAGCATATGCTGATAGAGGGGAGCTCCTTCCTCGCGCTATTAGTGAGTTATACGACTATCTAAGGGACTTCAATGTCTATGAGGCAGAGGATGGTCATGTAATTGCAACCTGTGCTCTACATGTTTGTTGGGAAGATCTATTAGAGATACGTTCCTTGGCTGTTGTTGAAGACTACCAAGGCCGAGGAATTGGATCCCAATTAATAGAGGCCGCGTTTGAAGATGCAAAGTCACTGGGGGTGGGTCGGATTTTTACCCTTACATATCAACAAGATTTTTTTGAGGGGCACGGATTTCGGGTTATAGACAAATCCACACTTCCGAAAAAAATATGGGCTGAATGCATAAGATGTGTAAAATTTCCGGACTGCGATGAGACGGCAATGTTGTGGGTTCGTTAAATTCTCTCTTGTGCTATTTTGTATTCACACTGTTAAAAAAATCTCACATAAGATAGAAAAAACAGGCTAAGTTTTTGTTTGATTGCGCATAATCAGTTGAAATTATAATGATTATTGTTGTCCGGCAGAAATGGAACCGAAATTGCTTGTATTTAAGGTACTTTTATAAAAACTCGACAGTCAAAAGTTCTCTGAAAAAGCCTTTAAATTCCCCCCTTGAGGGGGGATTAAGGGGGGATTAAGGGGGGAATGATTTGTGGTTTAATTATTTCAGTATGTTACGAGAACTTACGACTCTTGAGATAAAAAGTACTTTATAAATATTGAGATATGACCGATAAATATATAAGTATGGGGAGTCCAACAGCCCATATTTAGTTGCTTGACAAGTTTCGTGGATTGATCTATATTCTATTTAATTCGTTGAGTTTGTTTAACTTTTAAGGATGAGGTTGAACCGTGGCACGCAAGGATTGGACGTTTCTGATTATTCCTGAATGCACATCTCGGGTTAAGCAATTCAAATTTTCCAGATTTTGGTTTCGTTTTGCTGTTTGTTTCTTTATAATCGCTTCTATCGGTACGTGTTATGTCTTTTGGGATTATGGTAGGATGAAGATCTCCCGCACCGGCAGCGACTTCCTTCAAGGTGAAATCGAAACACAACGTTCTCAAATCCAGATTTTTTCCGAAGAAATCAACACCCTGAAGCAGGACATGTTACAATTGAGAAGGCTTGATGAAAAAATACGTATTATTGCCAACATAGACAAGCCTCGTGATAAACAGGCTATTTTTGGGGTTGGTGGTTCTCTTCCGGATGACCTTGATGCAGACCTTCCTTTAACAAAAAAACATAATACCCTTGTTCGTGACATGCACGAACAACTTGAACATCTCAAGGTGGCCTCTGATTTACAGATGAAGAGTTTTCAAGATCTTGTTGTTTCATTGGAAAATCAAAGATCTTTACTTGCTGCTACACCTTCCATTCGACCCACTGTAGGATGGGTATCTTCGAGATTCGGGTATCGGACCTCACCCTTTACCGGACGCCGTGAATTTCACAAGGGATTGGATATAGCCGCTCGAGCGGGCACTCCTATTATTGCACCCGCCTCTGGGGTGGTGACCTTTATCGGCAAGAAGGGCGCTTACGGATTGATGGCTATTATCAATCACGGCCATGGAGTTGTTACGCGTTACGGACATCTCAAAAAGTGCACAGTAAAACGGGGGGAGAGGGTCAAACGTGGCGATAAGATTGCCTTGATCGGAAATAGCGGACGAAGCACCGGGCCGCACCTTCATTATGAAGTGAACGTAAACGGTATACCTATTAATCCACAAAAGTATATTCTTGACTAAAAGCGCATCAATATTGCTAAGTTAAGGCCGAAACGAATCCAACAAAGCCACGAGTTTGGGCATTAAAGAATTCAGTATTCCAATCTCTCAATTCGCAATCCCGCAATTCACAATCCCGCAATTTCTAAACCTCAACCCATTCTTTTTAAAGATTGAAAAATAACAAAGAGTGTATTACCTTTACAACTGTAATATGAGTAGTAATTTTGATGGTTTTGTAAAAGGTCTTCAATTTGTTTGATTGGTCACTTTTTACGAAACCATCAAGGAATTGGATTAGTGAAAGGATACCGTGTATTAAATGATAGGGAATTTGCTCAAAAAAGTATTCGGAAGCAAGAACGAGCGAGAGCTTAAAAGATTACAACCAATTGTTGACCAGGTCAATTTCCTCGAGCCTAAAATAAAGGGATTGAGCGATAACGACTTAAAGGCCATGACGTCCACATTTCGCGAACGCCTCGAACATGGTGAATCTCTTGACGACATCCTTCCGGAAGCATTTGCGGTCGTCCGGGAGGCATCTGCCCGAACCTTGAACATGCGTCATTTTGATGTTCAGTTAATGGGAGGACTTGTTCTTCACCAGGGAAAGATTGCGGAAATGAAGACAGGTGAGGGGAAGACCTTGGCTGCGACTCTTCCTGTATATTTAAATGCCCTAACCGGTAAAGGGGTTCATGTAGTAACCGTGAACGACTACCTTGCCAAAAGAGATACTGAATGGATGGGGGCAATATATAAGTTTTTGGGGTTGTCAGTCGGCACCGTGGTTCATGGCTTGGATGAGGAAGAACGGGAAAAAGCATACTCTGCTGATATCACGTATGGAACGAACAACGAATTTGGTTTTGACTATTTGCGTGACAACATGAAGTTCTCAAAAGAGGAACTGGTGCAGGGAGAGTATTATTATACAATCGTGGATGAGGTGGACAGCATACTGATTGATGAGGCGAGGACGCCCTTAATTATCTCCGGGCCTGCTGAGAAATCGACTTCCTTGTACTATCAACTGAATACGGTCATTCCTCGTTTGCAACGTGATAAGGATTATACCATTGATGAGAAGGCGCGTGCAGCGATTCTTACAGAAGAAGGAATCGCACGCTGTGAAAAAATTTTACAGGTAGATAACCTCTATGAGCCCAAATATATCGAAATACTCCACCACCTGAATCAGGCACTGAAGGCCCACACCCTTTTTAAACGCGATGTAGACTATATTGTAAAAAATGGTGAAGTTATCATTGTAGACGAGTTTACCGGCAGGCTAATGCCTGGCAGGCGTTATAGTGAAGGATTGCACCAGGCTCTTGAAGCAAAGGAAAACGTCAAAGTCGAGAATGAGAATCAGACCTTAGCCTCAGTAACGTTTCAGAATTACTTCAGAATGTATGAAAAACTGGCCGGAATGACAGGTACCGCTGACACGGAAGCGGCTGAATTTAAAAAGATTTATAATCTAGATGTAATAGTTGTTCCGACAAACCTTCCCATGGTTCGCGAAGATTTTCCCGATTCAATTTACAAAACCGAGGAAGAGAAATTTAAAGCAGTAGCCAGAGAGATCAAGGAACTGAACAAAAAGGGACAGCCGGTCCTTGTGGGAACGATTTCTATTGATAAATCAGAGAAACTGAGCCGCATGCTCACGAAAAGTGGGATCAAACATTCTGTTCTGAATGCAAAAAATCATGAAAAAGAGGCGGAAATTGTAGCAAAAGCAGGCCAGATGGGTACAGTGACCCTTTCCACCAATATGGCCGGACGCGGTACGGACATCGTTTTAGGTGAGGGTGTCAAAGAGCTTGGCGGACTTCGCATAATCGGTACAGAGAGGCACGAAAGCCGGCGTATTGACAACCAACTTCGGGGTAGATCCGGTCGTCAGGGGGACCTCGGCTCTTCCCGATTTTATCTTGCACTTGAAGATGATTTACTTCGTATATTTGGGGGTGAGCGGATTTCTTCTATTATGGACAGACTCGGGGTAGAAGAGGGTGAGCCGATCGAGCATGGCCTGATAAGCAAGGCGATTGAGAACGCTCAACGCAAGGTCGAGGGCCACAACTTTGATATTCGTAAGCATCTACTCGAGTATGACGATGTCATGAATCAACAACGCGAGGTCATCTATGATTACCGCCGTGAGGCCTTGAGGGAGGATAGTATTTATCCACTAATTGATGAGATGATAAAGGAGGTAGCAGAGACGATTGCGGGTGAGTTCGCCGACGAAAAGCATCTTCCGGAAGATTGGGACCTAAAAGGGCTCGGAACCGCTGTTCGGGATAAGTTGGCTTTTAAGATTGAGTTGAACGGATCTCTTTTGGATGGCCTTACGCGTGAAGGACTGCAGGAATATATCATTAAAGAGGCCATTAAGCGGTATCACGAGAAAGAAGAGTATATCGGCGCTGACACAGCTCGTTCTCTCGAGCGGATGGTTATGTTGCAGACGGTGGACAGCGCATGGAAGGACCACCTTCTTGCCATGGATCATCTAAAAGAGGGGATCGGGCTACGAGGATATGGTCAGAGAGACCCACTACTTGAGTACAAACATGAAGGCTTTATGATGTTTCAGACAATGGTGGAACGGATTAAAGAGGCTACTGTTAGTACACTATTTAGGATACAGGTCGTCCGCCCGGAAGAAATTGACAGTATGCAGAAGCCCAAAGCACAGAGCATGACGTTTTCACGTGGTGAGCCCTCTGCCAGACAACCCGTGAAGCGAGAGGGGAAAAAGGTGGGTAGGAATGCACCGTGCCCGTGTGGAAGTGGAAAAAAATATAAAAAATGTTGTGGGAGAACCTAACTGTGGAGGATTTACACGTGCCGGGTTTTTTGGCTGCTGCGGGGCTGGCCGGTTTAAAAAAAGAAGGGGAAAAAGATCTTGGGATTATCTTTTCCACGGTCCCCGCAACTGTTGCGGGTGTCTTTACCCGAAACCGTATAAAGGCAGCGCCGGTACTTTTTGATATAGAACGGATAGGTTCGGGGCAATGTCAGGCTATTGTGGCAAATAGCGGTAACGCCAATGCATGTACTGGGATACAGGGTATGAGGGATGCCGAAGCAATGGCCCGGGCTACAGGCAAGGCCCTGCAAATAGATGAGTCTCTGGTGATGGTTGCTTCTACCGGAGTCATCGGAAAGACGTTAGACATCTCAAAGATTGAAAATGCCATCCCTGGAATCCTTCAGCATTTGACCCCGTCAGGCCTTCCAGATGTGGCTGAAGCAATTATGACCACAGACATAGCGCCTAAGATAGCCTCGAAAAAAGGGACTATATCGGGTAAGGAGTTTACTGTAACAGCCATGGCAAAGGGTGCGGGCATGATTCGCCCGGACATGGCGACTATGCTATGCTTTGTCTGTACCGATATTGGTGCATCGCATAATATCCTGCAGGAATCATTAAAGATTGCAGTGGACAAATCGTTCAATATCATAACGGTTGACGGAGATACCAGTACCAATGATACAGTGTTATTGCTGGCGAACGGCCTTTCCGGAATAACCCTTGAAGATAATAGGTCCCTGGAGATGTTCCAGAATATTCTTGATGATCTCTTAATTCAACTCGCCCGTATGATCGTAAAAGACGGTGAAGGAGCAACCAAGCTTGTAACAGTTCTTGTTAAAGGCGGTCGTACTGCCGATGAGGCAAAAGGAGTGGCTGAGACAGTGGCCAACTCCAGCCTGGTCAAGACCGCTCTTTTCGG
>DAOVGD010000033.1 GCA_030672555.1 Desulfobacterales bacterium | reverse complement strand
TAATGGGCTCAATGAAGCCGCTGTAGCTCAAGGAGCCCCGGTTACCACATTTGACCTGGATATTGTTCATTGTCAGACTGACGAAAACGTTGAGAAGCTAATGAAGTTCCTAAAGTCAATCGGTGCGTACCAACGCCGCCCAGATGACAAAGTAATAGAACCAGTACTCTTAACAACACGTTTCGGGCCACTGGATGTCTTGGCAGCCATCGAAAAGGGCCGTGGTTTCGAGGAACTTTTGACGGACACTGTTGAGATTGAATTTCAAGGTTTCAAAGTTTATGTCCTTAGTCTTGAAACCATTGTTGCATTGAAACGTGAGTCAAAAGATCCGAAGGATAAGTATCGTTTACAGATCCTGGAAGAAACTTTGCGCCGGATGAGCGAGAAAAACGAAGATACGGAGTACCTGTCTTATGAAAAAAACGGTTTTTGTCGGATTAATGGTTGTAATAGCTGTACTTGAAATATTCACTTTAAAAACAGGAGCAGACGAAAAAATGAATTCAGAAAACCCGGTTTACATAATAGAAACCACTCTTGGCAACATTCATGTGGAGCTGTATAAGAATGACGCCGCTGAAACTGTAGCTAACTTCATCGGTCTTGCTGAAGGGACAAGGGAGTTTGTCGATCCGGAAACCGGAAAAAAGGTCAAACGGCCGTTTTATGACGGCCTGATTTTCCACAGAGTAATAAAGGATTTCATGATTCAGAGCGGATGCCCGCTCGGAACAGGTACAGGAGACCCCGGATATAAATTTCCTGATGAAATAAACGCTTCGGCTCTTGGCCTTGACACTATCAAGGCTGTAGATCCTGCAAGAGGTCCGCATCCTCATCTGATGATCCGCAGCCAGGAGGATTTTCAGAGAGTTGTGCTTAATCCGATTTTTCACGAACTGCATATTGCATCTCAACAAGAAGTTGACCAGCGAAAAGAAGAGATTGATAAAAAACTTTTTTCTCTGACACTAAAAGACATATTTGAAAATATGGGATATTCATACAGCGAAAAAGGCTCCCCCCACCATCCGAAACGAGGCTCGCTCGCCATGGCAAATTCAGGCCCTGGTACGAACGGATCCCAGTTCTTTATAAATATGATCGATACGGAATGGCTTGCCGGCAAACACACTGTATTCGGCAATGTTGTCAACGGGATGGATGTTGTAGACAAGATCGGCGCAGTCAGGGTCGAAGCAAACAGCAGTCCCGTAGAAGATGTCAGGATTATTTCTATCCGCCCGGATGGAAAAAAGTAAACCTGTTACATAATTTCCTCTGCTGTGAGCGAGACTATCTTTTGGATCTCGGCCTTAAGGACGGCGGGAAGCCCGGGAATGTCGGTGTCTAGAAAACCTTTTGTGATAAGTGACGTAGCAATGTCTTTCTTGAGCCCTCTGCTCATCAAGTAATACAACTCCTCCTCGGCGATTTTCCCTACAGCAGCCTCGTGGGTGAGTTCCGCCTCAGAGGATCGGCTATGCAGATTCGGAAAGGCGTTTACCTTTGCCTTGTCGCTCAAAAGGAGCGCCCGACATTCCAGATGTCCTTTCGTGTTGGCTCTGTATGCCTTTAGCGCTCCTCTGAGACATACCTTGGCTTTGTCCGTCACTACGCTTCTTGATATGATTTCTCCCCTGGCCCCATTTCCGCTGAGGATAATAGCGCTTCCTGCGTCGATGTCCGATGATCCCAAGCCAAAGATGAGAGATCTCAAACTCGCCCTTGAATTCTTCCCCTGAAGGATAACTGTAGGATAGAGTTGTGTGCTTTCTACCGGGCTGATCTGGATATAGTTGGAACGGAAAGTCGCCTCGTCTCCCACTCGAATGCCTACTTTTGGTCTCACATGAAACTTTTTCTGGAAGTTATGAATATAGCTCAGTGTTATTTCCGCTCCCTCTTTGAGATAAAGCTCGCTGATGCAGCCATGGAGGCCGGTTTCACATTCCGGCTGAATCACACAGCCTGATACAACATGCGCATGGGAATTGGGTTCAGCCACAACCAGGACGCGGACGAGTTGGCCAAGCCTTGCCTGCTCCAGGAAAAAGCAGGTCTGGAGAGGCCATTCGACCTTGACCCCTTCTTTGACCCACACAAAGATTCCCCGCTGAGAATAAGCGGAGTTCCACGCCGTATACTTGTCGAGACTTAGAGGCACCAACCGCGTGACGTATCTTTCGAGCCAGGAATATTTTATGATGGCCTCATCTATGTCCATGACAACCAAGCCATCCGGATATTTCGAAAAAAGGCGCTCCGCCTCAGATGTATACTTAAGGTAGGCAGGGGTGGTGTCGTGTTGAATATGGGAGGCTGTCCTCTCCTTTTCGTCCGGCCTCTGACCTACGGTTTGAACCATCTCTTTGCCCACTTTACTCAAGTCCTCGTAGCTCTCTATGGTCTTACGAGGTGGGGCTAGAAAGGGATTGAATTCCATCAGGTCCACATCCGCGCCGTATTTCCCAATGGGCGCACCACTTGCCTCAAACTCTTCATAGACCTTCCTGGCTTTGAGCCTTCTTTTCCGGTACCACTCAGGGAATTTCTTGTCATACTCATCATACCATTCATTGAGATCTTTCAAAAACTTCTTCTTACTCTCTGATATTTCCCGAGTCATCTTGATGCCCCCAAGGTATGTTTTACGTACCCTTCGTATCCCAGTTCCTCCAGCCTGGGGATCATTTCCTCCGGATTTCCCGACCTCATTATTTTTCCCCCATAGATCAAGTGAGCAACATCGGGCCGGAGATACTGGAGTATGTGCCTGTGATGGGTGATAACTAGGACACAGCAGCCCAAGTCGCTGACAACCTCGCTGATCCTCTTGCCGATGGCCTTGAGAGAATCGATATCTACGCCGCTGTCAGGTTCGTCAAGAATCATCAAATCCGGTCTCATGGCAAATACTTGTACAAGTTCGGCCCTCTTTCTTTCGCCGCCGGAAAATCCGATGTTTAGGTCGCGGTTTGCGAAATCCGCATCCAGTCCTGCCGCCACTATCAATTCGGTGGCGAAGGTTTCCTCCGGACCGTTTAGAGGGTTCCAGGGCTCCCTGCCCGCTATGATCCTCAGCAAGTCTCTAAACTTTACTCCCCTTATCTGCGGAGGATTCTGATAGGCTAAGGCGATACCTGATATAGCCCTCTCTGAAATGTCTTTGAGTAACAGGTCCTCGCTTTTGAAGAAAATCCTGCCGCTGGTCACCTTATAACCGGGATACCCTGTTATGGTCTTGACCAGAGTCGTCTTGCCGGATGCGTTAGGCCCCATCAGGACATGGACTTCGCCAAGGTCTATGGCAAGGTCAACCCCTTTCAAGACCTCCCTGTCCTCCACTTGCACATATAGGTCTTTGATCTCCAGCAGCATGGCTTTATTGGCCTTCCTCCAGGGGATAATGTCGAACATAGGGCTTAGTCCACCCTACTGAGCATGAATTATGCACACCCTCGACTACTTGAGGGTGCATCTTGAAGAGAAAAAGGGATGTATCAAATAGTTGTGTGGCATACCAAATTCTGGTGAATCATACTTTATTCAAAAGTGGCCTTCCCTGCATCGATGTGGGCTTTTAGTTCCTTGAGGAGCATTGACAATTCTTCTTCACGCTGTTCCTTAAATTTTGACCAAATCTCTTGGCAGGACTTACATTCAGATGCGTCCTTTATATAGGTATCATACCGGTAAAGACTCTTTGATATTATCGTGATAGTCTCTATGAGATTATAATTGAGGTTTTTCAGCATTGGCCTCTCCTTTCTCCTCGGTATACCGCACAACTATGTTTTAGCGTAATATAACAATCGGGATGGGGAGGAATCGGGGACGTACTTAATATTTTAAGTTGATTCCTTTGAGTTTTCGTGTTATCAAAAAGATATGCCAAGAAAATCAAGAATAGACGCTCCCGGTGCACTTCACCATATTATTGCCCGTGGTATTGAACGAAAAGAGATCTTTAAAGACGATACGGATCAGAATAATTTTTTAGACCGGCTTGGTGGTATTCTTACAGATACCAAAACCATTTGCTACGCATGGGCTTTGATACCCAACCACTTTCATTTATTGCTTAGAACTGGGTCAGTTCCTATTTCGACGATCATGAGAAGGCTTTTAACAGGTTACGCCATTTTCCACAATCGGAGGCATCGCCGACACGGCCACCTTTTTCAAAACCGTTACAAATCGATCCTTTGCCAGGAAGAGGTCTATTTATTGGAACTAATACGCTACATTCATCTTAATCCTTTGCGTGCAAACATCGTATTGGATCTGAATCATCTTGACAGGTATCCATATGTTGGGCACAGTGTGATTATGGGAAAAAGGAAAAATAATTGGCAGGATATTGATAGTGTTTTGGAAATGTTTGACAAACGACTTGGTCGGGCACGCCGTGGCTACAGGGCGTTCATAAAAAAGGGGATATCTCAGGGAAAAAGACCTGATCTTATTGGCGGTGGTCTTGTTCGCAGTGCTGGAGGATGGTCGGTGGTTAAGGCCCTTCGAAGTGCCAAGATTTATCAAAAAGGGGATGAGCGCATTTTGGGGGATGGCGATTTTGTGGAGAGAACGCTTTCTTTAGCCAAGGAAGCATTGGAGAAAAAATACTTTCTTATGGCCCAGGGTTTTGATCTTGAAAAGGTAGCCGGCCGCGTCGCCGATATACTGGGTATGGGCATAGAAGAAGTATGGAGCGCAGGGAAATATCGTCGCATCGTTGAGGCCCGTAGTTTGTTATGCTTTTGGGCGGTAAGAGAATTGGGGATCAGTATGTCATCTTTAGCTCGCAAGCTGAAGATATCTTTACCTGCAATAAGCCAATCAGTGGCTCGCGGTGAAAAATTGGCAAGGCGCAATCAATATTTGCTGGTTGAGAAAAATAAGTTTAAAAGTGAAGAACGTCCCTGATGACCCGACCATCCTGCAAAGCGGTTCCATACGCTTCAGGCCGATAGTGCTCACTGCCGCAACCACGGCGTTGGGCGCCTGGCCGATCACCCTTGACCCGATATTTTCCGGTCTGGCCTGGGCGTTGATCTTTGGACTTTTTGCTTCAACAACATTTACGTTGATTATTGTGCCGGTGGTGTATTATTTAATATTCAAGAAATATAACTTAGGAATTGTAAATATTCGGCCAACCCCTTCACTGATCATTTTTTCAGCAAAGTTCTAAAGTTTTTATTTAGAGAATATAACCAAACATCTTTAATTGGAACGCTTATTTTTCCTGGAGGTCCAAGTTTCCCTCTACCTTTAGTTTG
>DAOVGD010000058.1 GCA_030672555.1 Desulfobacterales bacterium | reverse complement strand
GATTGCTTTAACGTTGGACCGGGTGGGAAGCTCTAACGTTTTGTGGTATATTCACATCCTTGCCTGCTTTTTTGGTCTGGCCTACCTCCCTTTCAGCAAGATGTTCCATATCATCGCCACCCCCATAAGTTTGCTTGCCAACGCTGTCATGGAAAAGGAGAAATCAAACCCGGCAAACATTGCAACAAGGCAAGCTATGGAGCTGGATGCCTGCGTGCACTGCGGGACCTGCAGTCTCAGGTGCTCTATGATTATGGCATTTGAGGCTCTGAGCAATGAATATGTTCTACCTTCAGAAAAGATGCCCTTTCTGAAGTCCCTGACTGCTGGAAAAGATCTCAGCCGGACAGAGTTGAGAGCTATTCAGGAAGGAGTTCACCTTTGTACGAATTGCGATCGGTGCACCGTGGTTTGCCCGGCAGGGATCAACCTGAAAGAATTGTGGCTCACCGTAAGGGAGGATTTGATTCAAAGAGGGTATCCGGAACCGTTGATTCTTTCTCCATTTTCTTTTGTCCGGGGCCTGAATCGGGAGAAGCTGTTACCAGATGTCTATTCCATCCCCCTTGAAACGGCAAGACAGGCTGTGGCCGGCGAATTCGATTTGCTAATGGAGCAAGACAGGCATCTGTCTCTCAAAGACGGGAAATTGGAGGGACTGGGTCAAAGACCTGAGGATAATACCTTTGCCTATTGTTTTGGCTGTCAGAACTGTACTACGATATGCCCCGTGGTAGGGAACTACGACAATCCTGAAAAGGCCCTGGGCCTATTGCCGCACCAAATAATGTGCTGTCTCGGTTTGGGTCTGATTGATATGGCCTCCGGCCCAAGGATGCTCTGGGATTGTGTGACCTGTTATCAATGCCAGGAACACTGCCCTCAGAATGTGGACGTAACTGATCTTTTTTATCAATTAAAAAATCTGGCGGTCAAAAGATTTGGAGAAGGCACCAGGTGAAAAAGAATCATCACGAAAACACGAAAGTACGAAAGCACGAAAAAAAAGAGGTAACTGCTCAGGTTCACAGTTCAGGGGTTCACGGTTCAAGGTTAAACTGATGAAAGAGAGGCTATACGAATGCGGAATTCATCCGGTTCTTGCAACGGAGTTTAGAAGAAACTCTATGCTGCCTTGTAAATGTGAAGAGAGCAAGGCGAGCAACCGTGAACCCTGAACCTGACAACCCTGAGTAGTTACGTGAATCTTACCTACTCGACAACTCAACTACTCAACAACTCCACAACTCAACTACTCGACCACTTAACCAAAGCACGGAGCACAAACACGAAAATGACTGAAACGATCGATTTAAAACAAATTAGGGATGTAGGTTTTGCCGCTGTTGAAAAGGCTGCAGGCTTTCTTTGTGATCGATTCGGACAATCTCACTCCATTAAGAAAAAAGGGGCCATTGATTTGGTTACAGAGGCGGATGAATATGCTGAACGCCTTATCATTGATACCATCCTTGCAGCATATCCCGATCATGCCATCCTTGCAGAAGAAAGCGGGGATGTCTTGGCCCAGTCTCCCTGCCAATGGATTATTGATCCGCTGGACGGCACAACCAATTTCGCTCACAATCTCCCATGCTTCAGTATATCTGTAGCCCTTGCTGTAAACGGTGAGACCGTATTTGGCGTGGTTGAAAATCCTGTTTTGCAGGAACGCTTCTGGGCGGTTAAGGGGGAAGGCGCCTTCTTGAACGGAAAAGCAATCCGGGTTTCATCAACTGAAAGTCTTTCGGAAAGCCTCTTGGTGACGGGATTTCCCTATGACCTAAAGACTATTATAGATACGTTGATGGCGCGCTTTAAACGTTGTCTGGAGGCTTCACAGGGTATTCGAAGACTGGGATCTGCAGCCATTGATCTTTGTTATGTGGCGTGCGGTCGTTTTGACGGTTTTTGGGAACAGAACCTCCACCCCTGGGATACGGACGCAGGCACCCTCATTGTAAGAGAGGCAGGGGGTATTGTTACCGATTTCTCCGGGAAGCCCCATCTCAGAGATATGAAGGAGATTTTGGCTACAAACGGCCGGATCCACGAGGATCTAATGGGGGTGTTGTAAAGGAAATTACACTCTGGTATTATCTCCCAAGACGATTCTTCGTACCAGAAAGGCGATCAAAAACGCGTTTGAGGTACAGCTAAAAGGTCTTGGATTTGCTGTGGTTGATTTCCCTGGAATCTATCATATATAGTGTGGAGTATATATTTGCAAACAAGGGCCCTAAGATTTGTGAGATAAATACCCATGCCATTAGAGAAGGAACGCTATATATTAAAAAATTATGTAGGCGTTCAGCGGTCTCAAGCTGAGCGCCTATAAAAAGAGAGGAGTCTTATAATGAAAAGATTTGTGGCGATAACGTTTTTAATTATCATGCTGTCCATGTCGGCATTAGCAGGTGGTACTTATCTTGCCGCAAGATTGTATATAGATCCAACACTTAAGCATTTAAACAATGCTGTGGACAAGATGCAACCAGAGGTTCAAAAAGAGGTGCTTTCTCATTTAGTACAGTTGCAAGAACTTCGTGAGATGGGAAGCATTTATATACCCGCGGTTTTCTTCGTAACCGGTATCACCGCTACTCTTATCTTATCCCTTCTCCTCCGAGGAACAGTCAATCGCGGTGCTGGACTATATACGGAAAGGCCTAAAGGGAGCAAGAAGGAGATTGCGGCAGAACAAAAAAAGGCCCCAAAGACCGATGCGGCAGAGGTAGGCGCATGTCGTATACTATCTCTACTTCAAAACAAGGGGAGATTGATCGATTTCCTTCAGGAAGATATCACGCGTTATCCGGATGACCAAATTGGTGCTGCTATACGCTATGTACACGAGGATTGCAGGAATGCGTTGAGCGAATATATTACCTTTGCTCCGGTTATGTCGGAAAAAGAAGGAGAGGCTATAGTGGTATCCGAGGGGTTTGATCCTTCTGAAATTCGACTCACAGGGAATATAACAGGTACTCCGCCTTTTAAAGGGAGTCTTCAACATCCTGGGTGGAAGATAACCCAGATAAACCTTCCTGGTCTGCCCAAGGGGCAAAAACACACCGTCATAGCGCCTGCAGAGGTGGAAATAGGTCAAACAGACTAAAAGAGGTGATATGGAGTGATAGATTATTCATGAAATATGAAGAGGATAGGTAAAATGAAACAATCACGATATATCATTGGTATAGATCTTGGAACTACCAACTGCGCAGTGGCTTACGCCGATACCCTTGAACAGGAAGGGAAGGAACCAAAGATTCGTCTTTTTCGTATTCCGCAAGTAGTAGCACTTGGCGCGGTTGAAGAACGGGAACTTCTCCCTTCATTTTCTTATCATCCGGCTGAAGGGGAACTGCCGGAAGGGAGTCTGAACCTCCCGTGGCAAGAGGATGCAGGTTTTGTGACAGGAACATTTGCCAGAGACCGGGGTGCTGAAGTCCCTGATCGACTTATTTCATCATCTAAATCATGGCTCAGCTATTCCGGTGTGGACCGCACCGCTCGGGTACTTCCATGGGCGGCACCCGAAGAGGTTCCGCATATCTCTCCTATCGAGGCTTCATCCAGAATGCTGACACATATTCGGGATGCATGGAATTACTCGATAGCGGCAGAAAATCCGGATTTTTTTCTGGAGTCCCAGGAGATATTTTTGACCGTACCCGCCTCTTTTGATGCAACCGCGCGAGAGTTAACGGTACGTGCCGCTGAAATAGCAGGGCTATCCCGGGTTACTCTTCTGGAAGAGCCACAGGCGGCCTTTTACGCCTGGATCGAAAGTACCCATGAATCATGGCGAAAGGAAGTAAGCGCTGGAGATATGATCCTCGTCTGCGATATAGGGGGAGGTACAACAGACCTCAGTCTGATCCACGTCTCAGAGAGCCAAGGTGAACTTGTTCTTGAACGAATAGCTGTTGGGGATCATATCCTTCTGGGCGGGGACAACATGGACCTTACCCTGGCCTATGCTATTCGAAGGCGTATGGCGGGTGAAGGGACCAAATTAGACAACTGGCAGATGCGGGGACTCTTACACTCTGCGCGCCGGGCTAAAGAAGAAATCTTTCAAAATCCTGATTGCCACTCGTATCCGGTTACCATACTCGGGAAAGGACGGCGCGTCATTGGCGGTACGATAAGTACCGAACTGAGTCGCCGAGAGATAGAAGACGTACTGGTGAACGGTTTTTTCCCAATGTGCAAGGAGATCGGCCGGCCGGAAGAGAGGGCTAAGGTCGGCCTGAAAGAACTGGGTCTTCCGTATGCATCGGATCCTGCTGTAACAAAACACATGGCATGGTTCCTTGAAAGGCATAAAAATGACGTGGAGCTTGCAGGAGCGACATCAAAGCCCACTGCGATACTATTCAACGGTGGGGTAATGAAGGCCGAGCCCTTGAAGCAACGGATAACAGAAGCCCTTGAAAGCTGGATTGAAGACGGAAAGGAGCTAAGGGTCCTTTCTTCCAGATCTCTTGATTTGGCGGTTGCACACGGCAGCGTATATTACGGGTTTGCCCGACGCGGACGTGGGATACGAATACGCAGCGGTACTGAACGGTCCTATTATATAGGGGTTGAAACCGCGATGCCCTCAGTTCCGGGAATGCCTACCCCGATTAAGGCGTTGTGCGTAGTACCCTTTGGTATGGAGGAAGGAACTAAAGCAGATCTGCCGGATCAGGAATTCGGCCTGGTGGTGGGGGAACCGGTATCTTTTCGTTTTTTAGGCTCAACCAGTCGGCATGACGACCAAATCGGAGATGTTATCGAAGACTGGGAAGAGGAAAACATTGAAGAGCTTGTTCCGCTGGAAACAGCACTCCCGGCTGAAGAAGGTCAGGAGGGGATGCCAGTACGAGTACGATTGCATATTAAGGTTACCGAAATAGGGACACTGGAGCTTTGGTGTGTTTCCGATGAGAAACGTTGGAAGCTTGAATTTAATGTTCGGGAAAAAAGATAGACAATAATATAGAAAATCTGCGTCCTAATTTGATTCCATAAATGAAACAGACTACACGAAAACGATCACGATACGTCATAGGTATAGACCTTGGCACTACCAATTCCGCAGTTGCTTATATAGATACGCGTAAGCATCCTACCGGTGGGGTTGGCGCCATACAACCCTTTACCATTCCCCAGTTGATTGCCGAGGGCCAGGTCACAAACCGGGAAGGGCTTCCTTCCTTCTTGTATCTTTCAACCGGTCATGATCTCCCCGCAGGGAGTCTTGATCTCCCATGGGTAAAAGATAGTAATTTTGCTGTAGGAGAATTTGCCCGTATTCAGGGCGCAAAGGTCCCGGGAAGACTAGTTGCCTCTGCAAAGTCATGGCTCTGTCACTCAGGTGTGGATCGTAATGCCCCTATACTTCCATGGGGGGGAGACATAGAAGATATATCAAAACAGTCGCCTGTGGATGTGTCTTCTTTTTATCTGCAACATATGCGTGACGCATGGAACCACGTGATAGCAGGCGCGGATCCTGCCAAGAGATTCGAGGAACAGGAGGTAATCCTTACTGTTCCCGCCTCTTTTGATGAAGTTGCTCGCGAACTCACTTTAGAGGCAGCAAAAAAAGCAGGTCTTACGCACATTACCCTTGTTGAAGAGCCCCAGGCGGCATTTTACTCATGGCTCGCACGTAACGAGGAGGACTGGGAAACGATTATCGGTGCAGGAACAACCATCCTTATTTGCGACATCGGAGGTGGTACCACCGACGTTACGCTTATTCGTGTAAAAGAAGGGGATGCGGCGCCGGTGCCGGAACGGATAGCGGTAGGAGAACACCTCCTGTTGGGAGGGGACAACATGGACTTGGCCCTGGCCCGTTTGATCGAATCTCGAATGTTAGGCAATACCGCAAAGAGATTCGACTCTCTTCGGTGGCATATACTTGCTTCCCTTTGCCGAAATGCCAAAGAGAAGCTTCTGGGAGATGACCGGACTCAAACCGTTCCGATCAATCTTCCCGGGCGTGGCAGGGGGATCGTGGCCGGAACCCTGTCTGACTCACTTACCTTGGAGGATGTACAAGAAACTATTATCAATGGCTTTTTTCCTAATACACAATTTAATGAAATGCCGATTCGCGGCACCGGGATGGGTATTCATGAATGGGGACTCCCTTTTGTTGCTGATCCCGTTATTCCTCGTCATCTCGCGGCATTTTTGAGAAAACACCAGACAGATAATATGGCCGTACGCCCGGATGCTCTTTTCTTTAACGGCGGAGTGGTTACCCCGCCTACAATCAGAGAACGTATTGTAGAGATCCTTTCAGGTTGGTTCTCAAAACATGGTGAGGCAGACTGGAGACCCGTAGTGCTTGAAAACGACTCTCCTGCCTTGGCAGTAGCGCGGGGTGCTGCATACTATGGAATGGTCCGCCGCGGTCGCGGGGTTCGCATCGTGGGGGGATGCGCTCGCTCTTATTATGTGAGGGTTATTCCGACCGGTATTACAAAAGAAGAACCGGACAAGATCAGCGCCGTCTGTGTTATACCCAGGGGCATGGAAGAAGGAGAAGAAGTGGAGATAGTATCTCCGGAATTCAAGGTGTTGACCAATCAGCCTGTCTCTTTTTCGCTTTACAGTTCTAACTCCAGGAGAGGTGATCAACTCGGTCATCTGTTGACCCTTGATGAAGATTCGCTGTTTCAACTCCCCCCGCTTCGTACGCTCCTGCAGTTCGGGAAAAAGGGGGTCGTTCGTAAAATACCGGTTCATCTTTATGCACGCCTTACAGAGATCGGAACTTTGGAGCTTGCATGCATTTCCAAGGAGACCGATCATCGATGGAGCCTTCATTTTCAGATCCGATCCGATGTGGGGGAAGATGCTCAGGGGAAAAAAGAGGCCAAGGGGAAGAGAGAAAAAACGATTCCAGAGGAATCACTAACCAGAGCGACAGAGATCCTGAGAGTCGCTTTCGGCATGGAAAAATCTGTTTCCGGAAAGGGCGAGGTGACGCCCGCCTCCGTGATGAAGAAATTACGCGAGGTTATCGGCAAAAAAAAGGAACGTTGGCCGATTCCGGCGCTGAGGTCTCTTTCGGATACACTTCTTGAAGGATTGAACCATCGAAAGAAGAGCGCCAGGCATGAAGAACGATGGCTGAACCTTGCTGGATTTTGTCTTCGTCCCGGATACGGTTATGCCTCGGATGATTGGCGAATGAGAGAAGTATGGAAGATATATCATGCCGGTGTTGTCTTCTCCTCTGACCAACAGTGCCGGGTGGAATGGTGGACTCTGTGGAGAAGGGTGGCTGGTGGATTTACTCAAGACCAACAGATGGCGATTTTTCGGAATCTTGCTCCGGTCTTGCTTCCGGGCCGGAAAAAAGGAAAAAAACAACCACGTATTACCCCTCGGGAACGGACCGAGATGTGGCGCACCATAGCCAATTTAGAAAGGCTTCCCTCCGATGTTAAAGAACAGATAGGCAACGAACTGATGCAGCATATCGGCACCACCCGTGGCGAGGGTCTCAATATGTGGGTGCTTTCGCGCATCGGCTCGCGCGTGCCCCTTTATGGACCGTTAAATGCGATAATTGCGGGCAGGACCATAACATCCTGGCTCAAGCGTATTCTTGACACGGAATGGAAAAAGCCGGCTCAGACAGCATTTTGTGTTGTTCAAATGGCCTCTTTCACCAGTGACCGGGAACGGGATATTAATGAACGAGTGAGAGACAAAATCAGAGACAGACTTGTCGGATTGGAAGAGGAGGAACGTTTAGCTAAGCGATTACACGAAATGGTATTGCTCAACGCAGCCGAGGAAGATCGCGTCTTTGGTGAAAGCCTCCCTGAGGGTCTTCATTTGGCGGAATGAGTTACGGGTTATTGCAAATTCAGGGATTCAGAAACGTCCCGGCAATGGAAGCTGAACGTAGGGGCGGCCTTACGCCGCCAGAATCGATTTTGCGGGCGGCGTAAAGCCGCCCCTACTTAAGCAAAGTTTGACGGGGATGGACTTTTTTGCAGAACTGTGTACAATACTTATATTTTTTAAAATTTTTTTGTTTATATATAGCTATAACAAACTATGCGATATTATCCGGCTAACCTTGATATCCAAAACCAAAACTGCCTCGTAGTTGGAGGCGGTAGTGTTGGAAAGCGGAAGATCTTGACCCTGCTCGAATGTGGAGCTCGGGTCACAGTAGTCAGCCCAAAGATATCTAATGAAATCAAGGCACTTTCTGAAGGCCATCATATAGAATTAAAGGAGCGCAACTATCGCTCTTCAGACCTCAAAGGGATGTTTCTGGTTATAGGTGCTACTGACAATGAGGAGGTAAATCGGCAAATCAGCAAAGATGCTGCGAGGATTCGTATCATTTGTAATATTGTAGATCGCCCTCAAGAATGCACCTTTGTCCTTCCCGCAATTGTCAAACAAGGTGATCTTGTAATTGCTATCTCCACAGCAGGGAAGAGTCCTGCTTTTGCGAAAAGGCTTCGCCAAAAGTTATCAGGAGAGTTCGGTCCTGAATGCGGGAAGTTCTTAGACTTAATGGGTGCCATACGTAAAAAACTTCTGCAAAAAGGGAAAAGTCCTGAGGCCCACAAGTACATGTTCGAACAGTTGATTGATGAAGGCCTCCTGAAGTTGGTTAAGCATAACAATAGAAAACAGATCGACACACTTTTGAAAAAGGTTCTTGGGGAAGGTTTTGTCCTGGAAGATTTGTGCGACACAGGGAGCAAGGAGTGATGGTCTCGTAAAAAGTCCCTAATTCGCCTGATTGGTCACTTGATAAAACTCTCATTTAGCATTGATCATTTCACATTTGTCATCTGTCATTTTTTTAATGGTAAATGCCCAATGATCAATGATAGATGATAAGACCAAAATAGGCTCATCAGGGACTTCTTACGTAATCATCAAGACCGGTTAAAAAGGAATCGTTATGAATAATGTCTGCCTCGCACTTGCAATTGCGTTCTATCTGCTTAGCACGGTGGGATATATAGTCTACGTATTCCGTCAGAAACGAAAGATCCACAAAATTGCTTCCATCCTTCTTTGGGGAGGATTTATCGCACAGACGGTCCTTTTGATCTCACGGTACGTTGAAACCGGAAATGTCCCTGTCCATAACATGCATGAGACATTACTCTTTTTTGCATGGAGCATTGCAGGGGTTTTCCTGTTTTTTCAGCTCAAATTTGAGTTAATGGTATTGGGCGCCTTTATAGCTCCCCTGACAACCCTTATAGTATTTGCGGCTTCAATGCTCTCCCGCGAGCCTGTACCCGGTGACCCTGTTTTAAAAAGTATTTGGTTGGCCCTGCACGTTGTGACGATATTTATGGGGAATGCCGCATTTGCCGTGGCCTTTGGACTTGCCATTATTTACCTGATTCAGGAGCGGCAGATTAAGGAGAAAAAGGCCGGTTTTTTTTATCGGCGCTTCCCCTCGTTGAACCGGGTTGATAGCATGGGATATGCAAGCATCGTTGTTGGATTCTCCATGCTAACTCTTGGTTTTATAACAGGGGCCGTCTATGCGCAACTCGTATGGGGGAGGTTTTGGAGTTGGGATCCCAAAGAGGTCTGGTCCTTGATTACATGGCTTATATATGCCGCTCTTCTTCACGAACGTCTTGTCGCGGGCTGGCACGGGCGTAGGGCTGCGATTATGGCCATTATAGGATTTGCAGCCTTGTTATTCACTTTTTTTGGAGTCAATTTTTTATTGAAAGGGCACCATGCTCCTTTTACGAAATTCTAATGTTGGTTAACTGGTTGAGTGGTCGAGTAGTCGAGTTGTTCTAATTCATGGCAAGTTGCGGATTGGGTACACGTTAGGTCCGATTTAACCACTCGACCACTCAACGACTCGACCAAATCCCGAGATTCGAAATTTGGATTTATCAAAATATAATGCATATTCTATTAATCGGTCTAAATCATAAGTCTGCCCCTATTGAAATTCGGGAGTGTCTTGCTTTTTCAAATGAAGACATTGGAAAGGCTCTTACCACTCTATCGGCCCTGCCTGAGATAGAAGAGGCTATGCTTATTTCTACGTGCAATCGTGTGGAATTCTTGATAACTGCCCAAAATACCACGGAAACGGTAACAGCCATAAAATCATTTTTGGCAGAATTCAAGAAGACTCCAGAACACAAGTTTGAAAAGACACTCTATGTCTACGAAGACGACGAAGCGGTACGACACATTTTTAAGGTGGCATCGAGCCTCGACTCTATGATAGTAGGTGAACCCCAGATACTCGGGCAAATAAAAGCAGCATATCGTCAGTCAACCGAATTAAATACTTCCGGCGTAATACTGAATCGGCTCTTTCACAAGGCATTTTCAGTGGCAAAACGGGTTCGTACTGAAACCGGTATAGCAGATCATGCGGTATCGATCAGTTACGCAGCAGTGGAATTGGCAAAGAAGATTTTTGATGATTTGCAGGGAAGGGGAGCGCTGCTGATCGGAGCTGGTGAAATGGCGGTTTTAGCCCTTGAACACTTGGCAAGAAATGGAGTAAATAAGATCTTTGTCGCAAACCGTACCTTTGAACGGGCAGTCGAGGTGGCCGCCAGATTTAGAGGCACTCCCATCCGATTTGAAGAGATTACAGATAGCCTTTTTAATGTAGATATTGTTATCAGTTCAACCGGCGCCCAGCATCATATCTTGACGCACAAGGATATAAAACCGTTGATGCGCCCCAGGAGAAACCGTTCTCTTTTTTTTATAGATATTGCGGTGCCCAGAGATATTGACCCAAATATTAACCGGATAAATAATGTCTACGTTTATGACATCGATGACTTAAAAGGGGTGATAGATAAGAATATTGAAGACCGGAAAAAAGAAGCGATGCGAGGAGACCGCATCGTCGATGAAGGCGCCATCCAGTTTCGCAAGTGGCTTGAATCGTTAGAAGTGACTCCTACTATTGTTGCTTTACGAAACAAAGCGGAAACGATCCGCAAGGCAGAATTGGAGAAAACCATTTCCGGATTGAAGTCGATCTCTGATAAAGATCGAGTTGCAATCGAGCGGCTTACTGCCTCTATCTGTAATAAAATCTTGCACGATCCAACCATCTTTTTGAAAAGACCGGGTTGCTGGGAGAGAAGAGGTTTCTATATAGATGCGGCTCGCAAGTTATTTAACCTGAATGAAGACGACGATCAATAAAATTGATCATTTCACATTGATCATTTCACATTTGTCATTTTTTTAATGATAAATGATAAATGATAAATGATAAATGACAGATGACAGATGACAGATGATAGATGACAGATGACAGAAAGAGTAAGAAGGAGGTTATCAGTTGAAAAAAATAGCATTTCTTTTTCCGGGCCAGGGGTCCCAGTTCGTTGAAATGGGGCATGACCTGTATGAGGAGTACGATTTTGCGCGTGAAATTTTTGATATGACGGATGAAATTACTAAAATAAATATCTCTACACTTTGTTTTAAAGGGCCTATGGAGGAGTTAACTCTTACTGTCAATCTCCAGCCTGCTGTTACAGCGGTTGACCTGGCATGCCTTGCGGCAATTGAAAAGGAAGGTGTCTCCCCGGCTGTTTCGGCAGGACACAGCCTTGGTGAATACCCTGCACTATGTGCCGCCGGGGTTGTAAGTGCCGAAGATACCGTCAGGACGGTCTTTAAAAGAGGGTCCTTGATGCACCGAGAATCAACAAAACATGTTGGCGCGATGCATGCGATCCTCGGTCTCAATATTGATGAAGTAAGGAAAATAGTTGACCTGGCCAAAGATGCTGGTATTGTGGCGGTAGCAAATCATAATACAGCGGAACAGATTGTTATTACCGGCGAACCAGACGCGGTAAAGCGGGCCTCTGAGATAGCAACAGACAAAGGGGCCAAGGCGATTCCCCTGAAAGTAAGCGGCGCCTGGCACAGCGAGCTGATCAGGGGTGCTGAAGGAGATTTTTCCACCTTTTTGGATGAGGTCCAATTTGAGGAACCAAAGAGGCCGATTCTGTTCAATGTTACGGCAGATTATGAAACAGACCCACAGGAGATAAAGACCATTATGGCCCGTCAGCTTTGTAGCCCTGTCCGCTGGTATGACATAATTTGTAAGATGCAGGAGGAAAATGTAGAAGTTTTCGTTGAGGTTGGCCCCAAAAAAGTGCTGACCGGAATGCTTCGAAAGATATTCCCCAAGACACATCCCTACGAGGTGTATAATGTGGACGGGATGCGCGGTCTGGAAACATTTTTAAAGGCGGTGACATAAAAATGCTGTGGAGAATTAAGAAGATCAAGGATCGATGGATGGCAAAACGCTATGCTGCCCGGCCGATTTTGATGGACCGCTATGCCAAAGGGCCGGATATTATCGTAAACAACACGATACCGTGGGCCCCTGCGAAAAAAGCGTTGTACGATTCCAGGGTGACGCTTGTCACCACTGCCGGGGTGCATCTTAGGGCCGGGATTCCGTTTAATATGTGGGATCAATTTGGAGACCCCACATTTAGAGAAATTCCGAACGATGTGCTTCCGGAGAGACTTACCATTACCCACAATTATTTTGATTGCAAAGATGCTATCTCAGACATCAACCTTGTCTTGCCTGTAGAACCATTACTTCGTCTGGTCAGGGAAAAGGTTATCGGGTCTGTTTCAAGGCGGAGTTTCAGTTTTATGGGGCATATTTCTGGTGGGCATGTCGATACTCTGCTTCGGGAGAGCGCTCCTGCAATAGTGAAAAAGTTGATTCAGGACAAAGTGGATATTGTTTTTCTCACACCTGCCTCAGGGTTGTGTAATCAATCTGTTGGCTTGATTCAAAGGGTTATAGAGGAGGCGGGGATTGCAACAATTTCGATATCGCTGAATCGTACGATAACACTTAAGGTAAAACCTCCCCGTGCAATCTATCCTGGATTTAAGTTGGGACACCCAATGGGAAGACCCAACGATATCGAACTCCAGGGCCGAGTAATTAAAGACGCGTTACAAAAACTGTATACTATAAAGGAACCGGGAACACTTCTGGGGCTCGATTACCGATTGAAGAAACCTCTTTATACGCTGGATCGCCATGCCCGGAGCTGGAGTAATGGAGTGTTGGAGTAATGGGAAAAAAGGAATAACCAATACTCCAGTACTCCATTACTCCGAAGATAGAACGAGATAAGTGTATGTTCAGTAAGATAATTCTAATTTTTCAGGTAGCTGTTGCATTCATGGGATGTGTATCTCATGCCTTTGCCTACGTTCCGCCGGCGGAACAGATTTTTTCGTTAATGCCTCATCAAAAGCATAGACAGATTCGTGTTCTTGTGTTGACTCTTGAGACAACATTCTATGGTGACGATTGGCCCGATGGGTTGAGGGCCTTCACGGAAACCGTATCCTATCTATATCCTGATAGATTTCTTTCCACGATAAAAGCGCCTTCCGGCAAAAAGCTCTATGTTGTCCAGGAGGGGAAATCCCTGGTCGCCATAGACCAAAAGATTATTTCGGAAGAGGAATCATATATTGATAGTTATAAAGATATTTTTTTGTACCGGAGTCCGGAATCTCTCATTGATCGTCTTTCAAAAGTAGGAATAGACACAAAAACTGTCAGCTTTGGAAGGCTGGAGGACAAAATCGCTTACGTGATCGGCGCGGTTTATCCTGACGAGTCCCATCCCCAATTATGGGTGGAAAAAGATACCTTCCGGCCCCTGCGTCTGCTGTTTCCACCTTCCGACAATTCTGAAAAAATCGAGATACGCTATGATCACTATTTCAACATTGGGAGGGGAATGTGGTATCCGGGCCGTATTACATTCTATGAAAACGACAAACCTGTAAAAGAACAGGCGCTCAAAACATATAAAAGCTCCTCTAAAGATGATGCCTTTCCCGAATATATGTTTGACATTGAAGAGCTGAAAAAGAGCTATACCTCCGTTATCGAACCTGAGCAAAGGGGAGATGCCTCAGCCGGGTCCGAATTGGACGATGTCAAGCAGACCATTGACGATTTTCAAAAGGCTTTTGAATAGAAGATCCTCGCCTTTGTCGATTGCTAAATCGATTGGCTATTTTTTGCCTTTTAACAAGGCCTGGAGATCGGCGAACGGCTTGTAGGTGGCAGACGGCTCTTGCTCGCCGCCTGACGTCGCCTCACCATATCCTGCTTCATCCAGATACCGCGAGTGCTCATTGTCGTGACAGTAGAGACACAGCAACTCCCAGTTGCTGCCGTCGGGAGGATTGTTGTCGTGGTTGTGGTCCTTGTGGTGGACCGTGAGCTCACGAAGATTCTCGCGGGTAAATTCGCGTCCGCACCGCGCACAGATCCAGGGGCAGATCTTGAGCGCTTGCTCCCGATAGCCCTGATCCCGCTGCTCCCGGTTGCGTCGGGCCTCGGCAACGATCCGGTCCAGCCTGTCTATGTCTGGTCGCGTCATGTGTTCACCTTTTAGTCGCCTCGTCGTCCCTGTGGACGACTGGTTATCCTGTCTTCATTTGTATTTTGGTATGTATTTAACACCTTCAAGTCCCTTGAAGTCTGCATCTTGCGTCCATATGGTTGCTTGATACAGGCGTCCGGTGGCGAAAATAATACTGTCGGCCATAGGAATGTTGTGCTCAAGACTCATCTTTGCCGCCACCATTGAAATATTGGCCGTAAGTTCAACTACCAACCCCTGTTTCATAAGTGCCACAGCTTGGAGTCCTGCAGATTCGTCGCGCTGGAGCAGCACGGTCTTGAACACTTCATAGATACTGATGGTGGGAACCACTAATTCGTCTACATTCTCAAGGGGAGTGGAAAAAAACGAGGCATTCGGACCGTCTGCGAAAAATTCCAGCCAACCGGATGAATCTACGACATTCATATTCTGTCCGGCTCCCTTTTAATGGTTGTATCAATTCCTTTAAGAAATCCTTTCATCTCAGATATTCTCTTGACAGGGATCATCTCGATACGATCCCCGTATGCAACCATTTGGACTTGCTGACCTGGAATAAGGTTTAGAGCCTCTCTCAGTTTTTTAGGGATTACAACCTGATATTTTGGCGAAATCTTGACGGCTTCCATACCAAAACCTCCATCGATATCATTTTTGTAATACTGTATAGCAATCGATGCCGATTTGCAATTGAAATCCAGCCCCCATGCAATTTTTTTCTGGAGGATAACATAAGCATGGAAAG
>DAOVGD010000122.1 GCA_030672555.1 Desulfobacterales bacterium | reverse complement strand
GGGATCGACGCCAGAAAGCTTAGCCCGAAAAAGATGACATAACCGAGCGAGGCAGCTAAAAAGCCGCTTACGACTCCCATCAATGTGCCGCAGACACTCATGAGCCCGGAGACTATGGCAAAATGTGATGCCTTGTATTCTTTCTTGCAGGTTCGCATAAGAAAGGTGACGAATACTGCTGTTCCGAATCCTCCGGCCAACTGGTCTATAGCATGAACAACCCCGACCATTCCTATGGAAGCGGCGCCGAGTTCCGGATGCCCGACAAGATGGCTGAATTTATACGCCATCCCCATGTAGACCAGATTGGTCAGGTTCTGGCCAAGTGTTATGGGCCAGATAGTTTTTATAAGGTCATAGCGTGATATCAGCCATCCGCCTGCTATGGTTCCGACAATTGAACATATGGTCCCTATGGTCCCGGAGATGATCCCAAATTCGAATTTGGTGATCCCGATATCAAGGATAAAAGGGGTGGACATGGATGACAGGAGCGATTCCCCTGCCCTATAAAGTATAACAAACAGGAGGATATATTTGATCTTTGGTTGGTCAAGGAAAGATATAAACGAGTTCCCAACTATAGAGTTTGATTGTTCAAGCCTTCTTTTTAGCGGTTTAAAAGCGATAAGCAGGGATGTAATAACGAGTAAAAGAGCAAGCCCGATCCAATCCGGGGTGGACATGCGATCGAGGTAAGGTCTGAGAGGGGCGGTTGTTGTTGTGAAGAGCTCTGACTCGATCAGGGCCCTGGCTATGAAAAAGAGGAAAACAGCACCTGCTATGATAAGGATATTTTTTCTGCTCAATACACTGCGCCATATTTTTGATATAGACCGGGTTTCGATTTCAACTTTGGGAAGAGATATCTGGTGGTAGATAGCGAGGGTAATGAATATGATCCCTGCCAGTACAAATCCGGTAAGCCAGTTTGTCTTTCCCACGAGGGACACAATACCGCCCGCACCGGCGACAAGCGCCAGTCGATATGCCATCACCCGGTATCCCACAAACTTTGCCTGTCCGTCATCGTCCAGTGCCTCCATATAATAACCATCAATGGCGATGTCATTCGTTGCAGATAGGAGAGCCATAACAAAAAAAAGTATGGCTACGAACTTGAGCGCTTCCGGAAGTGTTGAGGCAAACGCCATCAGAAGAGCGACGATTACAAGACAAATCTGCATCAGGCACAGCCATTTTCTTTTTGTCCCAAACGATTCTATGAACGGGGCCCAGAGGAATTTGAGTGTCCACGGAAGACCATAGAGGGATGTCAAACCGATGGCCTGGAGCGTAGCGTTGTGGTCTTTAAAAAAGACACTCGAAATTTGGCGTACGATCGAATACGGGAGCCCTTCGGCAAAATAGGTCGTCCCTGCCCAGAGAAAAGGGTTTTGAAGAAATCGGGTCGGCTTTTGAGGAGTATTTTTGCTGGCGAGTTTATCTGACATAAAAAAAGAGTGATTCAGGAATTGAGGAATTTAGGGATTCAGGAATTTTTAAGGTTCCGCCTTTTGAATTGCAGTGCCGCATGTGATTTGTCAACTCCAAATCTTTTCTAATTCGCAATTCCTAAATTCCTAAATTCCATAATTTCCTGTTTTTTTTTCTATCGGAGTAAGCAAAAAGGCATCCCCCTCCTGTTTGACTTGAAGGCCGAATGTCCTGATAGTTGTTGTCAACTGTCTTCCGAAGAAAAAGTCCATTTCTTCTATTGGCAGTTCAAATTTTTTAGCAATAAAAGTACGCAGGTAGTGGTCAAATTGTAGTTGTTCGATCACCTTCTCAACCGCCTCGGTTGCGTCCGGCCCCCTCATTTTATTTATCAATGTTTCAAGCGTCAGGTAAGAGCACCTTTGTTCGTGGGCGGCAATGATGTGCGCCAGCGTGGTGTCGGGAGGAATGAGATGTTGACGGCAAAGCCTGTTTTTTTCAAAAACAGCTTCGAGATCCTTGGTATCCCAGCACTTTAAGACGCGACACTCTATTGGCCTGTTCGCATATATTGCGCATCCTTTTTGGTTGTGGTCATAGAAAATACAAGCATGACTTTCTCCTGTTCCCTTGATCTTTATAATCTCTTCAGAAAGTACGGAGGGTTTACCTGCAACATTGTTATAGACAGTTTCCCCTTTCCTTATAGTATAAAGATCGGATCTCTTGATGTTCCTGGTTTCCAATATGCTTCTATCTTCCAGATGAAGTGTAGGCCCTCCCTTCATACAACAGGTGCCGCATCGAATGCAGTGGGTACGTTGAGACTCTTGATTGCGACTATTACCGGGAATATTCTCTACCTGTATAGTTGATGACTCCAATTTTGACGAGTTCATAACAGTTTGCATATCAAAAAGATAGAGCGGTGTCGAGTAACTTCTCAAAGAGTTGGGGTAGCCTTTGGCATCGGACCGCAGGGCAAGGACAATTACTTCACTCCAGCCTCCAATGCCTTAGCTCGATGCGCCATCTGCCTGGATCCCGCCTCAGGCGGGACTGGATGCTTACGTTCAGCAATTATCCTTGCCCGCCGGTCCTTCAGTTTGCCCGAAGTTTTTGAGAAGAAGAAGTTCCTCGTTGACAATAGAAGGGAGGTTTGTTAGACGGTTAGACGCATACGACATATGAAGGTAATCGTAACCGTTCACGGTTACAAGTAATCGAATATCGAAAAATTCTCGAGGTAATTTTATGACAGAAACAGACCAACAGACACTGGATCAATGGATAGCGGAGTTAAAGGAAGAGATTTCAAAGAATCCAGGGGCTGGTCGAGCCCACTATAATTTGGGTGTGGCGTATGTAAGCAAAAAAATGCCGGATGAGGCAATCGAAGAATTCAAAAAAGCAATAGAAAAGATCCCGGAGCTGGTCGAGGCATATATAAATCTGGGAGGGTTATATGTTCAGAAGAATGAATTAGACAATGCGATCGAGGTCAACCAGAAGGCGGCCCAACTTCAACCGAATTTCCCGGTGTCACATGCAAACTTAGGCTTTGCCTATCTTCAAAAAGGATATACTGACTTAGCTATTGAGGCGCTTGAAAAAGCGGTTTTGATTGAGCCCCGATTTGTCAGGGCATACGGTACACTGGGCGCTGCATATCTTCAGGAAGGGATGCTCGAGGAAAGTGTTCGTGCCGGCAAAAAGGCCCTGGAACTGGATCCGGAATTTGCGCCCGCTCATAACAACCTGGCCGTGGCTTATTATTACAAGGAAGAATTTGAAGAAGCGATTAAACATTTTGACAAGGCCACAGAATTTGGCTTTGAGGTGGAGTCGGAGTTGTTGAGGGCGCTGGAACCATACCGGAAACAGTAGGCTCGCATGCGGTTTCTATACAACGCTTGTTGACTTGGTCCACCGGGGTGGCCCATCTTTTTTGTTGACAAACAAGCTGTGCAATTTTATAGAAACCTTTTTGTAACTACTCAGGTTGTTAGGTTCACAGTTCACGGTTCAAGGTTGCTCGCATAGTCTCTCTTTCATCAGCTTAACCTTGAACCGTGAACCCCTGAACTTTGAACCCGAGCAGTTGCCTCTTTTTTATAGATTGGCCAGCCAACAACGAGTTCGAGTCATAAGTCATAAAGGATATAACGATGAAAAAAGCAAAAAACGCAGAAGAATATATAGAACGACAAAGGAATATTATAGCCTCAAACCCGGATTGTGGAACATCCCGTTATAACCTTGGCGTAGCTCTGCTGGGGCAGGAAAAATATGATGAAGCCGAAAATGAGCTTCACGAAGCAATTCAGTGCAGCCCAAACCTTGCTGAAGCATATGTGCAACTGGGAGGACTCTGCCTGCGGCGCGGGGACCTTGACGGCTGCCTTGCGTACAACAAGGAGGCGGTCAAGGTAAGAGCCGGGTTTTTTGAGGCCTACGGAAACATCGGATTTGTACACCTTCAAAAGGGAGAGGCTGACGAAGCTATTACCGCACTTAAAAAGGCTATTCGCTACAACTCGAACTTCATTCAGGCTTACGCTACATTAGCAAACGCCTACCTCATGTCAGGGCTGGTTGATGAGAGTATAGCAGCTAATTTGAAGGCCTTGAAACTCGAACCTAATTTTGCAGTTGCCCACAACAATCTGGCAATAGCCTATATTGAAAAAAGTGAATATGACAAGGCCATAGAACATTGTGACAAAGCAATTGAACTTGGTTATGAGGTGGCTCCGGAAATTCGGAAGGAGATTGAAAAGCACAGGGATGAAAGTGCCTAAAGTGAGTCCCGCCTTGGCGGGATTAAGGTATTTTGTCAATTTTAAGATTAGCTGCGCTGAAAGCGCACTCCTTAACTTTAGGCACTTTAGTTCACTTCAAACTTTAGGCACTTTTATCTTCGTGCCCTTCCTTTTTCAATAGTCCGTGATACCAGATTGAGAACTCATACATACCCTTGCACCTATCATCATCGTTGATTATTCCAAGGCAAAGTTCAAGCACGCCGTTTCCGTATGCATTGCTGTACTTTTCAGCGCTTCGTGTCTGCAGGAACTCACGTACGAGCATCTGAGTGGTGCGCTTTGTTTTATCAGTCCTGATGTCTATGGGATCTTTCGGCATTTGAAAGGGATCCCATTCCTCATATCCTTTTTTTAGGATATGTTTTTGCCGCCGTGGAGACATGCTTTCAAAGATAAACTTTTTCCTTTTTTCCTCTTCTTCAGGCGAGACCTTAGTCATTTTTTTCTCCTTGTTTTTCATTGGCTTCCTTACCGGTTATAATCCCAAGATGCTCTTCATTATAGTCAGTAAGAAGAGCCATGGATAACGGCACGAGCATGTCAGACATTTTCACATACTTAGACTTAATCGCTTTTACAAGTTCAGCGGATATTTCGTAAAGCTTGTTTTGAATGATATCCAACTTAACCGTGGGATACTGTTTGCCTTCTACAAATCCTGACATCCCACAGGTATGAACCTCGCTTCCTATGGATGTCGGTATGCCGTACAGCCTGCATGTTATTGGCCGATATTCATAAAGGTCACACTTGTCCTCGTCGTTAAGGAGGGGGCATCTGACACGTTCCTTTGCCATTTCCACCAGTATGTCACCCTCCTTCTTTCCGGCTTCCAAATCTTTGTATGCCTTTTTCTTAATCTTGTATACGTCACGATCAGCCCTGTTGGCCCTCTCGATAAGCCCGTCTTTTCCCTTGCCCTCAAACTTTTCTTTGAAGTGATGGTTGATATATAGCGCTTCGATCAGGGTAAGATCGAACAACGCGTGGCAGCAGTCGGAACAATGAGTTTTGCATTTTACACATTCCGGATACTCTTTTTTTACACGCTCGAACACTTCGTCCGCCATTGCTGAAATCTCTTCGTATTTCTTGAAAAAAGGTGTAAGGTCTATTTCCATAATTTAACTCCTCTGTCTTCCCTGCGTCAGGATATAATGCGATTCACGAATCTCGTCATAAAATTTTGACTAATAATACTTTTTTTATCCACTTGTCAATGGTCTGTAAAATACCGTACTTTTTTGTTGACAATGTGCAAGATTAATTCTATATTCGCAATCTCAAATCGGTGTATGCTGACTATTCTTAAAGATTATACTTATAAAATTTGCGATATAGAGAGGAGGTGACCTTAGTAACTCCAATAGAAGGAAGGTAAAATTTCTTTAGAATCAGGATGGGTAATTTAAAATAAAGGAATGGAGGTAAAACAATGGCAAAACATGAGACCCCTATGTTGGACCAGCTCGAAAGCGGGCCGTGGCCAAGTTTTGTGTCCGACATTAAGGCGGAAGCCGAATCAAGGGCAAAGAATGAGAAGGGTTTGGACTACCAGATACCCCAGGACTGCTGCGATGACCTCCTGGGAGTGCTTGAGCTTTCCTACAAGCACGGCAGGACCCACTGGAAACACGGCGGAATCGTAGGTGTATTCGGCTATGGCGGCGGCGTTATCGGAAGATATTGTGACCAGCCCGAAATGTTCCCGGCCGTGGCGCATTTTCACACCATGCGTGTGAACCAGCCGTCAGGTAAGTTTTACAGCACTAAATTCCTGGGGGACCTTCTTGACATCTGGGAGCTCCGTGGCAGCGGTCTTACCAATATGCACGGATCAACCGGTGATATCGTTTTCCTCGGCACAACAACACCTCAATTAGAAGAGGTCTTTTTTGATTTGACCCACAAATTGGACACGGACCTTGGCGGTTCCGGTTCAAACCTGCGGACTCCCTCATGCTGTATCGGCCAGGCCCGTTGTGAATTTGCATGTTACGATACACAGGCGATCTGCCATTACATGACCAACGAATATCAGGACGAGCTCCATCGTCCGGCATTTCCGTACAAATTCAAATTCAAATTTGACGGGTGTCCCAACTGCTGTGTGGCCTCCATCGCCCGATCGGATATCTCCTATATCGGCACATGGCGTGACGATATCCGCATCGACCAGGAAGCGGTTAAGGCATACATCGGAGGAGAGATCCCACCGAACGCCGGCGCACATGCAGGCCGTGACTGGGGTCCCTTTGATATCCATAAAGAGGTGATCGATATCTGTCCCACCGGCTGTATGAGAATGGACGGCGACAAGCTTGAGATAAACACCCCTGAGTGTACCAGATGCATGCACTGCATAAACGTTATGCCAAAGGCGCTGAGGATAGGTAATGACAGAGGTTGCTCCATCCTTTGCGGGGCCAAGGCCCCGATTCTCGACGGCGCTCAGATGGCCTCCCTTCTTATTCCTTTTATCAAGGTTGAAGAGCCTTATGATGAACTCAAAGAGAAAGTAATTGAGCCGATCTGGGATTGGTGGATGGAAGAAGGAAAGAACCGCGAGCGGCTCGGCGAACTGATCAAGCGTCAGGGCTTCCAGAAACTGCTTGATGTAACAGGTATTAAAGCGATCCCGCAGCACGTAGCGGAACCACGATCCAACCCGTACATCTTCTGGAAAGAAGAAGAAGTACCTGGCGGATGGAAGCGCGATATCAACGAATTCAGAAAATACCATCAGAGATAGGGAGGGGGTAGCTACCATGGCATTTATATCATCAGGTTACAATCCTGACAAACCGATGGCGAACAGAATAACCGACATCGGTCCGAAAAAGTTTGATAATTTTTATCCGCCGGTTATTGCGAAAAATAAGGGCAAATGGAAGAGTCATGAGATTCTCGCACCCGGCGTTCTGGTCCATACCTCGGAGACCGGCGACGAATGCTACACCGTAAGGGTGGGCACCTGTCGTCTTATGAGCATAACGCTCTTGCGTGAGGCCATGGCAATAGCGGACAAGCATTGCGACGGATACCTCAGGTTTACCACGCGAAACAACATAGAGTTCATGACGGAGAGCAAGGAAAAGTGCGATGCATTGAAAAATGATCTTATGAGCAGGAAGCATCCGGGCGGCAGCTACAAGTTCCCCGTCGGGGGCACAGGCGCAGGCATTACAAATTGCATCCATACCCAGGGCTGGATCCACTGCCATACTCCGGCAACCGATGCATCAGGCACGGTCAAGGCTACTATGGACGTGCTCTTTGATCAGTTTACCGAAATGAAACTACCTGCCAAGCTTCGTGTCTCCATGGCATGTTGTCTGAACATGTGCGGCGCCGTGCATTGCTCTGATATCGCAATCCTGGGCTATCACCGCAAGCCGCCGATAATCGACCATGAATACATTGACAAGATGTGCGAGATCCCTCTTGCTGTTGCGGCCTGTCCTACCGCGGCAATCAAACCGGCCAAGATTGAAATCGGCGGCAAAAAGCTGAACACTGTTTCCATTAAGGAGGAAAGGTGTATGTTCTGCGGTAACTGCTATACCATGTGCCCCTCCATGCCGCTGGCAGACGATGTTGGAGACGGGATCGTACTCATGGCAGGTGGTAAGATCTCGAACAGGATCAGCGCACCGAAGTTCTCCAAGGTCGTTGTGGCCTTTATTCCGAACGAACAACCGCGCTGGCCCACGCTGACAAGCACCATCAAACGGATGGTCGATGTCTATTCAGGAGACGCCAACAAGTACGAACGTTTCGGCGACTGGGCGGAGAGGATCGGATGGGAAAAATTCTTTGAGAAATGCGAACTTGAGTTTACACATCACCTCATTGATGATTTCCGTGATCCTGCATATTATACATGGCGTCAGACAACGCAATTTAAGTTCTAATTGTGTAAACAAAACTGTAAGCCGGGGCACAAGATGCTTGTGCTCCGGCTTATAATATAAAGATAAAGAGGCTGAACAATGGAGAAAGAAGAAGTAAAAAAGATAATTGTAGAGACACTTAAGAAAAAGAAGGGTAAAACAAAATTCTATCTCAAGGATTACTACAAGATGATTCCTGATATGAAAGCAAGGCAGGTAAAGAATATTGTTAACGAGATGGTCAAGGAAGAAATTCTTGAGTACTGGTCGAGCGGCAGCACTACCCTCATAGGGCTTAAAGGTGCCGGCAAGGCCCATGCCACGGAAGAAGGAGAATAGGAAAAGTATAGTGGTCTTCCCCCGAATTATTGTTTCCGCCCTCAGCGGGGGGTCGGGGAAGACGATCCTTTCCCTTGGATTGGCCGCTTCCTGGCGAAAACGAGGAATAACAGTAACCCCCTTTAAAAAGGGTCCTGATTACATCGATGCAGGGTGGCTGACTCTTGCAGCCGGTCAACCGTGCCGTAACCTTGATACCTTTTTTGCAACAAAAGAACAGATACTTTCTTCCTTTCATAGAAATGCCACGTGTAGTGGCGTTTCTGTTATAGAAGGGAACCGCGGACTATACGACGGGAGCGACCTGGAAGGGAAGACCAGCACCTCTGAGCTGGCCAAACTTCTCACGGCTCCGGTGGTCCTGGGATTGGATTGCACCAAGAGCACCCGCACTATGGCTGCCCTGGTATTGGGATGTCTCCGTTTTGATCCGGATGTGATGATAAAAGGGGTCATCCTGAATCGAATCGCCGGGAGCCGTCACGAATCAACCATTCGCAAGAGTATTGAGCATTACACAGGCGTTAAAGTACTTGGCGCCATCCCAAAGCTGAAACATGACATCTTTCCTGAACGTCACATGGGGCTTATTCCGACCCACGAGTCCCCAGGAGCATACCATTCAATACAAACTGCTGTTGACATAGCCGAGCAGTACCTCGATATTGACAGTCTGCTCGATATAGCACACAAAGCGCCTCAGCTTGAGGAAGACAACCCACCTATCAGTGAATGCCAGCCAGAGACCACCGAAACAGGCGATACAAAGCTTTGCATCGGGATCATAAGAGATTCTGCGTTTCAATTTTACTACCCGGAAAACCTTGAAGCGCTCCAGGATCGTGGGGCGGAACTGATACCAATGAGCGCCCTGTCTGATTCTAAACTGCCGGACATCGATGGCTTGTACATCGGCGGGGGGTTTCCCGAAACACATGCGGGGATATTGGCGGCCAACCAGAGCTTCCGAGACGATCTTCGGAAACACGCAGAACAAGGGCTACCAATATATGCGGAATGTGGCGGGCTGATGTATCTTGGTGAAGAACTGGTAATGGATGGGAAGAGCTATCCCATGACTGGGGTCCTGCCCATTGTATTCGGGTGGTCAAAGCGGCCGCAGGGCCATGGCTATACAGTATTCGAGGTTGACAGGGGGAACCCCTATTTTGATGTTGGGACTAAACTGCGAGGCCATGAATTTCATTATTCCAAAGTATTGGAGTGGCGTGGAAAGGCCGAAGACCTTGCATTTAGAATAGAGCGCGGCGTCGGTTTCTTTGATAAGCGGGACGGGGTGTGTTACAAAAATGTCCTGGCCACTTATTCACACATACATGCCTTAGGATTTCCGTGCTGGGCAGAGGGGATAGTCAGGAGATCTCGGGAGACAAAATTCTTTAGGGATTAAAGTGGTGACTCGCTCTCCTCAATTTTAGAAACAAACTCAAGCCACTCTTTTTTTGATGCTTGTTCTGTTTCCACTACAATAACTCCTGAGACAAAGCGGGATTGAGAGGTCTCAGGCGCTAAGTTATACCAGGCGACACTCCCCATTACATCAACCGTGCCGGAGCCATCAGGGAGCGATATCTTCATAGCAAGAAAAAACTCATCATCCATAGCGCTCGTAAAGACGTGAGTGCCATTTACCATCACCGTATCAGTTTCAATGCAAACCCCATCACGTGAAATCTCAGAAATATTTCCTGGTAGTCCTTCTGTTATCATTTTTTGCGATTCTCGATGGTACAGACTTATCTCAACCGGCAAGGAAGATTTCAGCCGCAAACATTTCCGTCTGTCTATCCGTCGATATCGTATCGCTTCTTCAGTCATTGTACAGAGCTTGACAAAATGTAAAATTATACTGTATACTTTTTAACGTTTTTTTAGCACAATTACGAGGAGTTGGCAATGTTAAAACAAATTTTAGAAAAATTTGCCGGCAAAAGCTGTTGGGCGGTAATCTTCTGGTGCTTGTTTCTGATACTCGTTCCTGATTGTTTAATCGCATCACCCTTTCCAAAAATCATAATTGACGAAAAGGTGTTTAATTTTAAATCCGTTTACGAAGGGGAGCCAATCATTCACACCTTTATCGTAAAGAATGGAGGGAGCGGCGCACTCGTTATCGAAAAAGTCAAACCCTCCTGAGGCTGTACCACTGTCTCGGTTACGAGACAGATCCCTCCCGGTGGCGAGGGGAAGATAACAGTGAAGGTTCGTACAAAAGGGATTGCCGGTTCAGTTAATAAACGTGTTACCGTCTTTTCCAATGATCCAGATAAGTCACAGATTGTTCTTGCGGTTAGAGGCAAAATAGAACACTATGTAATTCTTAAACCAAGAGCGGTCAATTTTTGGGGGGCGCCTGATCGTAAGCTTGTTAGAAAAGTAGAAATCTTTCCTGGTAAGGAGGTAAAACTCCGGATAAAAAAGATTAGATCGACAATTCCGAATGAGGTTAAGTATAAGTTGAACGTTGGAGAAAAAGAAGGAGAGTATCTTCTGACTGTTGAGAATATTCGAACAACGCCCGGGCGGTACTATGGAAAGATTATCATGGAGACGAACTTGCAGGAAAAGCCAAGGTTGACCCTCAAAGTTTACGGCAACATTCGAAACCCAAAAGGTGTTACTACAAAAACGAAAGAAAAGGGAAGAGCGGAGAAAACAGATGGACCAGGTTAAAGTGGTCATTTTTGATTGTGACGGTGTGATGTTTGATTCTAAGATGGCCAACGAGGCGTACTACAATCAAATATTGCAGCGCTTTAATAAAAGAGAGATGATGAATGAGGACGAATGTAATTTTGTCCACATGCACACCGCGGATGAATCCGTGGCGTATCTGTTCAGAGATGATCCGAGTCTGCGAGAGGCCGCCCAGGCATATCGAAGGGAAATAGACTACATTCCATTTATTCCATACATGGAAATGGAATCATATTTAATTCCATTCCTTGAATACCTCCGTCCCACGTATAACACGGCTATTTCGACTAACCGGACCGATACAATGAAACATGTCCTGTCAAGTCATGGGCTTGAAGGGTACTTTGATCTTGTTGTCTCTGCGCTGGATGTTCAAAGGCCAAAACCACATCCGGAATCTTTACACAAGATTTTGCGCTATTTTAAGATAACGCCTAAAGAGGCTCTCTATATAGGCGATTCAGAAGTCGACCAGGCCGCATCAGAAGCTGCGGGTGTCCCTTTGGTTGCATATAAAAACAGAGGGCTTTCAGCGGACTATCATATAGAACATTTTAAGGAATTAGAAGAATTGTTGGGGAATTAAGGGATTAAGGAATTCCCCAATTCCTAAATCTCCCAATCCCTCAATTTGTTAGTATCGATTTAAATCGGTTAATAGTCTCCGCGTAGTTCTCACTTCCAAATATTGCCGAACCTGCCACAAAGACATCCACACCGGCCTCTGAGACCATGCCGATAGTATCAATATTAATCCCGCCGTCTACTTCAATGAGTATGCTCAACCCCTTTTCCTCGATAGATTTTTTTAGATCTTTTATCTTTTCGATCGATTGAGGAATAAACCTTTGTCCTCCAAAGCCTGGATTGACACTCATCAAAAGGACCATATCGACATCTTCCAGTATCCAGTCGATTGCAGAAAGAGGCGTGGCAGGGTTAAGTACAACCCCGGCTTTAACATTGAGATCTTTGATAGCATGGATGGTGCGGTGTAGGTGATTGCACACCTCTGCATGGACCGTAATGATAGAACTGCCTGCTTTCGCAAAGTCGGCAATGTATGCATCCGGATTTTCGATCATCAAATGGACATCACGGGTCAATTTTGTGGATCGCGTAACTGCCTCCACTATTAGAGGACCTATCGTAATGTTTGGCACGAAATGGCCATCCATAACATCGATGTGTATCCAATCCGCCCCAGCCTCCTCCACGCTTTTGATCTCTTCGCCCAAGCGTGAAAAGTCAGCAGACAGAATAGACGGCGCAATTAACTTCACTATTTTACCTCCAATTCCCTCAAAAAACCTTCTTCAGAATTAGCTCCTTATCCTTATACAACAACAACGTAACGTCAGCAACCGGTGGCACTAAAAGCCTTATTTCCTCCCCGGGTTTCACAAAGGTATCGTAGAAACTGTATGAAAAGCCTTGTATGTTCATTACCACCTTTATATGTTTTCTTAGAAAGCCATTGGGAAGCCGGTATCTAAATAGATAAATTCTTTTTGGAGATCGTTCCCTGGCCACCAGACGGTTAATAGTCAGATTTACCCTGGTGCTTTCTGTGACCCGATAGCCATGTGCCGGCTCCTGCGCCACCACTATACCATCAGGCTTTTTTTCTCTAAAAGTCGATTGAATTTTGCCTAAGATGAGCCGATCGCGTTCCAGGAGGAATATGGCGTCATCCAGGGACAACCCCCCTAATGAGGGCATGGCAAAAGCTTTTGGCTTATGTCCAAGACTGACTAATAGGTTAACGACACTACCTCTTGTAATGGTCTCCCGGGGGTCGGGTGTTTGGGCTATAATTTCGTCCAGCCTGGTTCGTTCCTTGTAAACTTTTGCTACGTTCCCCAACTTTAAATCGTTTTCTTCCAATATAATCTTGGCTTGTCGAATATCCAGCCCAACAAGTTCCGGAAGGAGGAACGTCTTTGGCCCCTTTGATAATATGATACGGACATCCCTATCCTTTTTTATTTCGCTCCCGGCCGGAGGCTCTTGGAATACTACGTGATTTTTAGGGATACCGGCATGATATTCAATTTTTTTTACTTTAATATTAAGTCCGAGATCGGTCAACACTTCTAACGCATAGATTGCATCTTTCCCTATCAAATCAGGCACCACCACTACGTCTTCACTTTTTATAAGAAGTGTTAATGCGAGATACCCGCTTATACCTGTGACCAGGACAAAAATAGTTGAAACGATAATTATTTTTAAAAAAGACCTCATGGGTAATCGATCACTCCATAAACAAAGAGGCTACCATATAATTTGAAGAAGATACATTTCATTTTTGATTCTGTCCCATAACCGTCCCAGGTGTAATCGGGCGCCCACGTAAGAAGTCTTGAATTTTGAGGCGCTTCCCCGACGGCGCTTGAACCTCCATCAGGGAGAGTATCCCTTTGCCGGTAGCGACGTAAAGCTCTCCGGGAAACGATGGTATAGTTGCTCCGGGAGGGGCTTCTGCGTGGCCGGACACAACTTTTACCTTATATATTTTGAGTGTCTTTCCGGAAACAGTAGTAAAGGCTCCGGGCCAGGGTGACATGCCCCGGACAAAGCAATCGAGTTCAGATGCGGATTTGGCCCAATCGATCCGGCCATCCTCTTTTTTCAGCATGGGCGCGTAGGTGGCATGGTCAGGATTTTGAGAGACTGGTTTGAGGGCGCCGTCTTTTAGACGATTAATGGTCTCGATGAGGAGCTGAGCGCCGGTTATAGCCAGACGGTCGTGCAGTGCAGCAGCCGTATCATCCGGTTCGATTGTGACCCTTGAAGACATTAACATATCACCTGTATCCATACCAACATCCATCCACATAGTCGTAACACCGGTCTCCTTTTCGCCATTAATGATAGCCCATTGTATCGGCGCAGCCCCCCGATATTTTGGAAGGAGGGAGGCGTGGATATTGATCGCCCCTATGCGAGGAATCGACAAAATCTTTTTTGAAAGTATATGACCGTAAGCAACCACAACAAAAAGATCCGGCGACAGTTCTCTTATCTGTTCGACAAATTCCTCTCTGCCTGCCTTTTCCGGTTGCAATACAAGACATCCATGGCGTTCGGCCTCAATCTTTACCGGTGGCGCTACAATCTTTTTGCCGCGACCTCTGGGCCTGTCCGGCTGAGCGACCACTGCAACGACCTTTTCCTCTTCCTCAAACAGCGCCTTTAAGGTGGGAACCGAAAATTCCGGCGTTCCCATGAATACGATTTTATAACCGGTCATTGTCGTATGCTCCGATACTTCATTAGTAATAGTTCACCGCAAAGGCGCAAAGAACGCAAAGTTTTAAAGACCATTGACAATCCCTGTCCGCCATTGCTCTCGCTCATCGAGAAAGGGGCTCACTATTGTGGGCTTTCCTTTGCGACCTTTGCGCCTTTGCGGTGAGATAAGCAGTTAAAGATCTTTCTATCAAAAATGTTTTGATTTTACAATCCGGAAACGGTTTACCGCAAGATGGGCCTGACGGGTCGGTTCAGGAAGTCTGTAACCACGACAGGTCTCGAGAACAATCCGGATACTTTCTTTTAAAGTAATTTTATGTCCAGGGGAGATAAACATCGGTTTTACCCGTTTCCTGGTCCTGAGTACTGCACCGATTGTTCGGCCTTGTGACTCCAACAGGCTATAGCCCCCTTTTTCTTCCGGAACCGTGCCGTGTTTCCCTGTCAATCGTGTTTTCGCGCATCCAATGGTTGGGAGCCCCAATATAAGCCCCATGTGGGAGGCCAGGCCAATCCCCCTCGGGTGGGCAATGCCTTGTCCGTCAAAGAGGATTACGTCAGGGGTGTTTCGCAGTTTTTGAAATGCTTTGATAAGCACGGGGGCTTCGCGAAAAGAGAGAAGGCCCGGGATATAGGGGAAGTCCTCTTCCAGGGAGGCATTTACTTCTTCTGTCAGTTCCAGCTCCGGAAACGTAAAAACCACAACCGAGGAGTAAAACCATCGATTGTTCCGTTCGCATGAGACATCGGCGCCCGCCACCAATTGTATTGACTTTGTGAGTGGCTCCAGTCTTATTTTGTGGCGGAGTTGTTCTTGAACCCGGACCGCTTCCTCGTACGAGAGTCGCCAGGGATGGAGTTTGTTGACGTGCATGGGGCTTTATTTTAGGCTGAAAAGCCATGTCCTCTGGGC
>DAOVGD010000063.1 GCA_030672555.1 Desulfobacterales bacterium | reverse complement strand
TCCTATCTTGAACCTGATATCGGAAATGGTCTTTTTGCCTAAGGCCTTATTCAGTTGCTCGATAAGTTCTTCCTTTATGAATTGTAAGTGATGCATCCACGGCGCTCCTGCAACATGGACAATCAAGAGACTACCTTTTATTACCTCAGGCTGTGCGTTGCGTGCAATTGCCGGACCTACGATATTATCCCAAAGATCCCATAACTTGCATGTGTCAAGATTAATATTGATTTTGGATGCCTTCAGAGCGTCCCGCAATACATCCCCGATCTGTAAGGGCTTATTTAACTTCTTGCGTACAGGTTTTCGCATGGTATGGTATATATATTGATGTTTTTGATTTAGGTAACCATTCACGGTTACAAGGCAGCTTGGTCTTACTCCTTGAATCTAAGAAGATAACTTAAGGTCTATGATCGATCTTCTTATGACCCAGGATGGGTGCCATGGACAAACTTGTTTGTCCGTGCAAAAGGTGTCGATACAAGGTAAGGGCACGGACAAACAAGTTTGTCCATGGCACCCATGGGTACTGACAAAAAACTACGGTAAAACCTTTTCATGGCACCAAGTAGAAAGACTACAGTAATGGACTGTTGGAGTCGGTGTCCCATTACTCCGTGAACGGTTACTGATTGAGATTCTGCATGGAGACTATATAATCACGGCCTTGATGTCAACCATTGGAGAAACCGCTTTTTACTTGACTCAACACCTTGATTAAGATATTTATCTTTTATACGCAATATGCTTGCGTAGATTCTATACTTTTATAGTGCCTTTCTAAAAACTCCATGATCGCCCAGCATAAATGGTTTCAATCTTTCTGTTGCTAATCGGGCCTTAAAAAAATGAGACTTTATTTTATGAGGAATTACATGTGCTGTGGTGAAAGAGTGGGATACTGTAAATATTATTTGAGGAGTAAACAATGAGCTGGGATTGGGATAAGCTTAAGGAGCGACAGACCCAAGGAGGCGGACCGCCTCCTCAGGTAGACGAGATTATTAAGAAGTTCAAACAGTTGAAATTGCCCGGAGTATCCATCATTATAGCGATTGTTGTAGTTGGGTGGCTGCTGACCGGGATATATATTGTGGAACCTGATGAGGTGGGGGTTGTAAAACGTTTCGGGAAAATGGCCTATACTGTTGGCCCCGGGCCGCATTATCACCTGCCGATACCGATTGAGACGGCTCTGACACCAAAGGTTACCAAGGTGCGGAGATTGGAGATCGGCTTCAGGACAGTGAGTGCGGGCCCGCCCGCGCGGTACAAGGATGTCCCTGTTGAATCACTCATGCTTACAGGTGATGAGAATATTGTAGACATAAAATTTATTGTTCAGTACATGATCCACGATGCAGCAGCATATCTTTTTAATATAGCGCACAGGGAAAAAACAGTCCGCGATGCTTCAGAAGCAGCCATCAGGGAGATAAGCGGCAAAAACAAGATTGATGAGATCCTTACAGTCGGGAAGCATCGGATTCAGGAAGATACCAAGGCGTTGTTGCAGCAGATACTTGATAAGTATAAATCAGGATTCAAGGTTGTGGCAGTGCAGCTCCAGGATGTTCATCCGCCGGCGCAGGTAGTAGACGCATTCAAAGATGTAGCCAGCGCCAAGGAAGACAAGATTAAGTATATTAATGAGGCAAAAGGGTATCGGAACGATATTCTCCCAAAGGCAAAAGGTAAGGCCTCACAGGTGGTCAATGCGGCGATGGGCTACCAGGCTTCCAAAGTTAAACATTCCAAAGGTGATGCCAATCGTTTTTTGGCTATGTTGAAGGAATATTCCAAGGCCAAAGAGGTTACAAGAAAGCGGCTCTATCTTGAGACAATGGAAAAGATTATGGAGCGTGCAAACAAGATCGTGATAGAGGACGATTTGTCTAAGAACCTTGTTCCGGTTCTCCCTATGAGCAGGTTGTTGTCGTTACCGGAAGAAAAAAGGAGGAATTAAGGAAGCATGGATAAGAAATTAACAGGTGTACTTATTATAGTTATTGCACTGATCGTTGTTGCAAATATGACATTTTTTACTGTGGACCAGACTCTGCAGGCGATCGTGGTGAGGTTGGGAAAACCGGTTGGGGATATCAAGGGGCCGGGTTTACATTTTAAACTTCCGCTTGTCCATGAGGTGATATATTTTGAGAAACGCCTTCTGGAATACGATGCTGCTCCTGCTGAGATACTTACCAAGGACAAAAAGACCCTGGTGGTGGACAACTACTCCAGATGGCTTATCTTAGATCCACTTCTTTTTTACAAGACAGTTAGAAACATTCGAGGGGCCCAGGCCCGTCTCGATGATATTATGTATGCGCAGCTTCGCGTGGATCTTGGAAGGTATACACTTACTGAGATTGTTTCCGAGGTCAGAAGTGATGTGATGGAAAGAGTGACGGCCAGGTGTAATACGATAGCTCACGATTATGGTATCGAAGTCGTTGATGTTCGCATTAAACGCGCCGATCTCCCGCCGGAGAACGAAAATGCTGTTTATGGGAGGATGAGGGCCGAGCGTGAGCGGCAGGCGAAAAAATACCGCTCCGAAGGTCAGGAAGAATCTATGAAGATAAAAGCAGATGCTGATAAAGACCGAACCATCCTTTTGGCAGAGGCATATGAAAAGTCAGAGATCATTAAAGGAGAAGGGGACGCGGAGGCGCTTAAAATTTACGCAAAGGCATTCGGGAAGGACCCGGAGTTTTTCAGCTTCCTCAGGACACTGGAAGCTAATGAGAGATCAATGGGCAAAGATACTACTTTGGTCCTTTCACCAAAGAACGAGTTTTTGCAGTATTTGGGCAAGAGTAGGATTAGAAAATAATTAGAACAAATTGAGGGATTAAGGAATTTAGGAATTCAGGGATTGAGGGATTAAGGGATTAAGGAATTTAGGGATTGAGGGATTAAGGAATTGGCGTGCCTGCCCTGATCCATAAAATTCGAAATCCGTCGTTCGACCCAGAGGCTCTCGACGGGAAGGACGAAATTGGGCACGAAGTGAAGCGTCAGCGCTCAACAAATACAAATGTCCGAAAATAACAAAAAAGCAGGATCTTAAAAATTCCCTAATTCCCTAATTCCTAAATCCCTCAATTTCTAAATTTCTTTATTTCCTTCTTCTCTGGTGACGTGTACGAGCCAGAAGTTTTCTATGTTTATGCTTCCGCATTTTCTTCTTACGCTTTTTTACCACACTTCCCATTAAAATTTCCTCCTATTGTTGTTGAGTCGTCGAGTGGTTGAGTAGTCGAGTTGGGTAAGTCAGTAGTTCCCACTTGACCACTCGACGATTTGACTACTCGACTATAACTTACTACCGCATTCCGGGCAGAATTTGTCTCCTTCATTTATCTCCGCATTACAATTTGCGCAACGTTCACGAGGTAGGGCAAGCTCCATTAAAAGCTGTCCCTTTGTTATCGGTACCATCTTCTTATCGGCCTTATAGTCGGCAAACACCAGGACGCGCTTTACAACACCGTCCACAGGGGAAGTTACCCCGTATTCGACTTTCATGAGCGAAAGGTTTAAGATTTCTTCACCCGTCTCTACGCTATCGCCTACTTTTTTGTGAACAAGCCATAAATCAGCATCAAATGGAGCGCCGATATGATAGGGATTGTTTTCGTCGGCCATCTCCAGTCCCGCCTTCTCAATGGCCCTCTCCTCAACCTGTATCTCTTCCACAAAGACTTCGTGGTCAAGCTTATACCGTATTCTTCTTGTGCCGTTTTTGGCTACATGGCCGACGCGCATCACCTCTATGGTGTGCACCTTTCCGTCAGAGGTTCGAAATTCCCGCTCGACTTCGGTTTCCAAACCCTCAAACCATATATCATCGGAGAGTACATTTGGATCGGCGTATTTTTCAATATTCTTGATGAGCTTTAAGGCGTCTCCAGGATGGTTAAGATAATTGACCAACTCATTTTCCGTGGGCTCTCTCCCGATGTGTCCAGCCAGTTCCTTCCTGACTTCGTCGATATTGACGGGTGGAAGAAAATTTAGAGGGCTCTCTTCTGTCCTTTGAGCAATCGCATCTTCCCATTTATCTCCGAATACTGATTGGTAAACCCAGTCCAGAGGCCAGCCAAGCGGGAGTTTGCCGAATTTCCCCAAGAGCAGATTTTTCAGAGCATCGTTTGCATTGGCAAACAGTAGCATGCGGTCCTCTTTGACCTGTTCGTCAAGTTCATCTTCAGGAACGGATGTGACCTTTTTGAGGATGTCGATAATCCTTTGTACCTCTGACATCCCGCCCCGTTCATATGCCTTGACAACCATGAGGTATCCGTTTGTCCAGGTAATTTGAGAGCCCGGCGTAACGTCGTGGTACCTGATGAGCTTTCTATACAGTTCAAGGGCCAAGAGAATGCTGGGTAGCAAAAAGGCATATCCGCGTTTAAGGGCGTCCTCCTGGCTGCTTGAAGTGGCTCCTCCTGGAAGTCCATGCAGTGTGACATCATGGTCGATTCCAAGAAATGTTGGACGGCAGTAGTGATCGTATACGGGCATGATCTGTTTAAGAACAAAAGCAGTTTCCCTGATCCTCTCCTTATCGAGACGTGTCTTTAAGCCGAGTTCGCCTTCAATGTAAGCTAATACCGGCATGACCGCTGTTTGGCCGTAAAACCGTACGCCTGGGCCGTCAGCCACATCCAGGATCTTGGCTCCTGCCTGGGCAGCGGCGCCAAGCGCTGGTACTGCAAGACCGTCTGTGGCGTGACGGTGGTACTGGATAATAAGGTCGGGATATTTGTCAAGTATTGCCGAGACCAAACTCCTGATAAATCGTGGAGGACACACCCCTGCCATATCCTTAAGGCAGAAAATAATCTTTTTAGACGCCTCTGCCTTGCTGCATTCCAGAATCCGTCCTGACATTGAGAGGATATCATCGAGCACGCCAAGATAGTGAGGAACATCGAATCCTTGTGCCCAGCTCAGACTGATAGCAGGCTGAAAGATGCGATTTTTCTGCTTAAGGACGATCTCGGCAAACGGGGCCATATTCTCGATATGATTCAGAAAGTCAAAACAGCGTATTACATGATAATGCTTGACAATCATCTCACCTGTTCGTTGCATAAGCTCCCGGCTCTGGGGGGCATAGCCGAGCACATTTGTTGAGCGGATGAGGATGAGTTTTTGTGTATTCGGGGCAAACTCATTCCAATCTTCTGCTTCTTCCCATGGATCGGTCATACAGCCCAACATCCCCACGTGATAATGGGCTCCGCCGCCGTTTTCTATGGATACGTATCCGCATCGGTCAATCAGTGGTCCGATCAACCGGTCTGAGAAGAGGCGAAATCGATTACTCGTTTCTGACTGGGTGATGTCTCTGGGGGTAGTATTGCAGAACTCCACATATTCAGAGTTTCGCAGACGGCTCAAGACATTGTCCCGGTGATCGTTGGGATCAAATGGCGGCTGATACGAGCGGTCGTTTGCTGCATTCTTTGTCACGGAAGAGACATCTACTGACATAGGACCGACCTTGGTGTCGCCGAATTTTCGATAAGCGCCAAGTCCTATGTAGGGATTGTATCCTCGTGTTGTGATTTCAGCCATGAGACGGGAAAGTCGTATCTCCTCCGGGATGGTTTCCGTGTAGACCATTAATTCAGGCGTGTTATCGATGAATTTTGTGTCGATCTCGCCTGCTCGGAATTTAGGATGTGAGATCACTTTTTTGTGGAAAGGAATTGTTGTCTTCAAACCGCCTATAAAGTATTCTAAAAGCGCCCGTTCCATGATTGACAAGGTCTTTCCCCATGTGGCCCCATGCGTCATCAAAAGGCTTCCGCAAGAATCATAGAGCTTTGGGAACTCGTATCCGCTGAAGATGCACGAATCAAGTCTGACTCCCTCGCCTCCGGGGGAAAGATACCGCGTTATTTCACCGGCATTGGGCCGAAAGTTGTCTTGGGGGTCTTCAAAATTTATACGGCACTGCATGGCGAATCCCCTCGGTTTCAGCTCCTGTTGTTTCAGACGGAGTTTTTCACCAAAGGAGATTCGTATCATCTCTTCTACCAAATCTATTCCGTAGAGAAGCTCTGATATTCCATGTTCCACCTGAAGTCTGGTGTTTGCCTCAATAAAATAGTAATTTTGTTCTTCGTCTACCAAAAATTCAAATGTCCCGATCGAATCATACCCCGCCGCGGAAGCAATTTTTAATGTCGCGTCTTTCAATGCCTTTCTTAACTCCTCGCTCATGTTTTCCCAGGGCGAGGGGGTAATCTCCAATAGCTTTTGGTTTTTCCTCTGCGTCGAGCAATCCCGTTCATTTAACACTACCGCATTGCCAAATGGACCGCAAATAGCCTGTATTTCCAGATGTCTCACTGAAGGAAGGAATTTTTCGATGTATAGATTCGGATTGCCGAAACTCGCCTCTGCCATGGCAGAGGCTTTTTCAAAATTATGTTCCAGCTCCTCGGGAGAATTAATTATTACGATCCCGCGGCCGCCACCACCCCCTTCGCTTTTGATCATAACGGGGTAACCGATTTCCTTGGCAATCTGTTTTGCTTCTTTAAGAGTTACCGCAGTCTCAGACCCCGGAATAACCGGAACGGAGACCGACTTTGCAATACTTCGAGCTTTAACCTTATTGCCAAGTTTCCTCATGGGCGCTTCTGAAGGACCGATAAAAATAATTCCGTTCTCCTCACACAGCGAGGGGAAGCGGTTGTTCTCCGCTGCAAAACCCCATCCAGGATGAAGTGCTTTTATATTATGCTGTTTTGCGATACGTACAATTTCATCTATATCCAGATACCCCCTTTCAGTCCGAATCGCATATGCTTTATCAGCCTTTGAGACATGGGGGGCGGTTTTGTCCGCGTCTGTGGCAAAAGCCACGTATATGCCTCCCATTTCCCTGATGGTACGCCCTATACGAAGAGCCGGTATTCCACGATTGGCAACACCTATTCTAAGGCCCTGGATTGGTGAACTCATTGTAGTTTATTCCCTTGATTAGTTAAGTTGTTGATTAGTTGAGTGACTCTAATTCATGACTGGACCACTCGACTACTTAACAAAATCCGCATGCTATACTATTTGCCTGAATTTGTCAACAAATCGAAAGGCTGCTGCAGGGAAACGTCAAAGTCGATGCGAACATATGAGAGCAACATAGTTCCAGGAGGTTGAAGACTCACGCAAAGCCGCAAAGACCGCAAAGGACAAAAAAGAAAACCTTGGCGCCTTTGCGCCTTTGCGTGAGAATTTTAGACTTGGATTATATCAACATCATTTCAACCTGTTGTCGGCAACAATGACGGAGTCCTGGAGCGAAAATCAGGAGCGGAGGGCTGCTTGGGAAGGCTGAAGCTGAACGCAGAGCCTTCTTCCGGTTGACTCCGGACCCAGACCCTGCCGCCGTGGCTCAGGATGATGTGCTTCACGATCGACAGCCCGAGGCCCGTGCCTCCCATCTCCCTGGAGCGATTCTTGTCCACACGATAAAACCGTTCAAAAATGCGGTCCAGGTCTCCTTTGGGTATGCCGATTCCCGTATCTTTGACCGTAACGTGAATTTCATTGCCTGCATCAGTTGCCGACACTGTGATAGAACCCCCCTCCGGCGTATATTTGACCGCGTTATCAAGCAGGTTAATAAGGGCCTGACCTATTTGATTCTTGTCTGCCCAGACCATGATTTTTTCAGGAACGAATTCCGTTTGGATGGTGAGGCGTTTTGTCTCAGCAGAGGGTTTCACCACCAATATTGAAGCGTTCAGAACTTTCCTCAGGTCAATTGTCTCTTTCATGAGATGGGTACTCTGGGATTCGAGCCTGGTCAGGGAGAGAAGATCCCCCACAAGACCGGAGAGCCGGTTTGCGTGTTTTAAGATGATCCGGACAAAAGACCTTGTCTTTGCAACATCTTCTATATCCTCATCGCACAAGGTCTCCGCGTAACCCTTTATGGATGTCAGGGGGGTACGGAGTTCATGAGATACATTGGCAACAAAATCTTTCCGTACTTTTTCTATGCGCTTCAAATCCGTGATATCGTGAAAGACAGCTACAGCCCCTTCTGTCTTATCCTGAGGCATTAGCCGAACAATGATGACATCAAAGACTTTGTCGGCTTCGGGGGTAGCGACCGAAAGCTCCATCTTGAAGGTCTCGCCCTTGTCCAGGACTTGAGTAAACCCATTCTGGAGGTCAGCATTTCTAATGACTTCCACTGGCGTTTTTCCGACTGCGGTGGGAGCCCTGTGGAATAAATCCTGTAGGACTCTGTTGGTCAAGATAATTTTCCCTTCACCATTTACCACCATGATCCCGTCAGACATCCCTCGCAGGATCGTTTGAAGGGTCTCTTTTTCCTGTGTAATTTCGTGAACTCTTTTCCTGATCTCAGAGGCCATGAGGTTGATGGAACTTCCCAGGGCGCCCAATTCACCCCTGGCGCCAGGGTATACCTTGACATCGAAGTTTCCTCTTGAGATTTCTTCAGCAGCACGGGTGATTTCCTCTACTGGCCGCGAGAGCCTCTTCGACACTATAATATTCAATAATAAGATCAGCATGGCACATAGCACAAAGGCCATGAGGATGGCGTATTCGGTCTTTCGCATCAACTCCTTGATCTGGGTTAAGGGAACCGCAACCCTGACGATGCCTAAAAATTCACCCTGTGGCGCAATCTTTACCGCCACGTACATCATGTCAATTTTAAGGGTTGTGCTGTAGCGAATAGCCATGCCGTGTGATGTCTTGAAAGCCCCTATGAATTCGGGACGTCTGGAATGATCCTCAATCTCTCTGAGGTTTTCCGGAGCTATCTCCGTATCTCCCAATACAGTGCCGTGGGCGTCAATAAAAGTGATCCGTTCCTTGATATCTTTACCCATTCTTTTGATCAGGGAGTCGATCTCATAGGATGGCACGCGGTTTTTGTAATCTTTTTCAATAATGGCCTTGATGAGAATGGCTTCTTTGGCGAGGCGGCTTTCTATTTGATGCAGCAGGCGATTTTTGAGATGGGAGCCAATGTATCGTTCCGCAGCAAGAAAGGGGATCAGAACAATTAACAGATACGAAAAGAATAATTTCCATTTGAACTTCATAATTGCTCTTCTTCTCTAATCATATATCCGATTCCCCGGACAGTTACAATGATCTTTCCGTGATCTCCCAATTTGTGACGGAGGCGCTGGATATGGGTATCGACCGTGCGGTTATAGCCCTCGAAAGTATATCCCCACACATTATTTAAAAGCGTTTCTCTCGATTTTACTCGACCCTTGCTCAACAAAAGCTCGCGAAGAAGATTAAATTCCGTGAGGGTCAGATCAATCCTTTTCCCGCCTATGGCCACTGTGTGGGCATCAAGGTCTAAAGCCAATTTTCCGAGTTTTAAGACCTTTTGTCCCTCCCTCAGCGCACTTAGCCGTTTCAGGACCCCCTTTACCCTCAGCGTAAGCTCCCTGGGGCTAAAGGGTTTCACCACATAATCATCGGCCCCTAATTGCAACCCCACAATGCGGTCCACCTCTTCTCCCTTAGCGGTTACCATGATGACAGGGATGTTTCTCGTGAGTTCTTTTTGTTTGAGCATCTTACAAATCTCAATGCCGTCCGTATCCGGGAGCATAAGGTCAAGCAAAATAAGATCAGGAAGTTGCTTTTCCATTTCTTTAAATGCCGTAGCTCCATCATAGGCAACTATCACATTGAAGCCTGCGGCCTCCATGTGATGGGCAATCAGGCCGGCAATGTCCTCTTCATCTTCAACAATTAGAATCGACTCTCGGTTCATCTCATTCCGGTTTTAAAGTTGATAAGCAGTTACTTTTTAGTAACTGAGTTTTGAGAGAGAGATTTATGCTTGATCACCCTCCCTGTGACCATGTAGACCACGTCTTCGCTTATATTGGTTGCCTGATCCGCAACGCGCTCAAGATTCTGGGCTATTACGGTAAAATGTACCCCCTGCATGATAAGGGATGGATCTACGGTCATATGTTCCAGGATGTCACAAACCAGGCGCAGATAGACCTCGTCGGCTTCATCGTCTCGCTCACAAACCGATTCTGCCAGCCTCACATCGCGGTGGACAAAGGCATTCATACTATCTTGAAGCATTTGTTCTGAGATTCGAGCCAGCTTGTTGACGCCCAATGGCCTCATAATTAAGGGCTCCTCCATAAGAAGAAGGGTCCTCTCGGCGATGTTGACAGCTTGATCCCCAATACGTTCCAGCGCCAGATTGATCTTCATGGCCATGGTGATAAAACGGAGGTCGATGGCCATGGGCTGTTTGAGAGCGAGGAGCTTAAGGCATTGGTGATCAATAAAATTTTCCATGGCATTGATCTGATCATCTTCTTCTATCACAGTCGCTGCCATAACACCATCCCTCGCGTTAAGGGCCTGCACGGCATTCCGCAGAGCCTCCTCAACCATGGATGCCATTTTGAGAAGATTGACCTTTAGATCTTCAAGTTCCCTGTGAAACGGTGAGGTCATGAATCCCTCCTGAGGTTTAGCAATTGGACACTAACCGAATCGTCCCGTAATATAGTCTTCGGTCTGTTGCAGCCTCGGTTTTGTAAACATAAATTCGGTCTTATCTACTTCTATCAGCCTCCCTATATAGAAAAAGGCGGTAACATCCGAGACCCTGGCGGCCTGCTGCATGTTGTGGGTCACGATGATAATGGTATAATTTGTTTTTAGCTCCTGTATCAACTCTTCGATCTTCTGCGTAGCAATGGGATCAAGGGCCGAGCAGGGTTCATCCAGGAGCAGCACTTCAGGCTCTATGGCAAGGGCCCGGGCAATACATAAGCGCTGTTGCTGGCCACCGGAAAGACTGAGGGCCGATTGATTGAGTCGATCCTTGACCTCATCCCATATGGCGGCCGCCTTCAAGCTTGCTTCAACCCTGTCCTGAAGCTCGGCCTTGTTTTTCACGCCACTGACGCGCAGGCCGTAAGTCACATCGTTGAATATGGTTTTGGGGAACGGGTTCGGTTTCTGAAAAACCATCCCAACACGTCTTCTGATTTCGACCACATCCACATCTGTTCCATAGATATCTTCCCCATCAAGAAGAACCTGGCCTTCAACACGTGTACCTGGAATAATATCATTCATTCGATTTAAGGATCGTAGGAACGTACTCTTGCCACACCCCGAAGGGCCTATAAGCGCGGTGACCTGGTTTTCCCTGAATTCAAGCGTGATATCATCAATGGCCTTAAAGTCTCCGTAATAGAAGCTCATATCCCTGGTAGCCATCTTTGTTTTGTTTGACATTTGATTGTTCCTAACCTGGGAGGCTGTCCGAGAATTATGTCCGTAACGAAAAAGAGTGAGAACGAGACAAAATTTTCGCAAATTTGAGGAGAATAGCAGGCCTATTTGACGAAAACTTGCGGAAATTTGGGCCGTTTCTCACGCTTTTGCAGTAGGATCAGAATT
>DAOVGD010000178.1 GCA_030672555.1 Desulfobacterales bacterium | reverse complement strand
GAATTTCATGCGGCTGCTTGAATTCCATTCTAAAACAGCTCCCCTTCCCATCTCTACTTTCCACTGTTATACTGCCCCCCATTGCTTCGACTACAGTTTTGGTAATATACAAACCGAGCCCGGTCCCTTCGATTTTGTTTTTCACATTTTCTCCACGGTAAAACTTATTAAATATTTCCCGCACATCTTTCTCCGGTATGCCGGGGCCATTATCCCTGACTTCAAGCATGACTGTCTTTTCCCCCTCGGGCAGGAGATTCACCCCCACACAAGATTTTTCCGGACTGTATTTAACAGCGTTTTCAATAAGGCTGGAAAGACAAACCCTTAGCCCGGCCGTGTTCAGTTTCATCTTGGGAATTTCTCCTGTTCTTTTAAATTGTATGAGAATCTCTTTTCCCTTTGCCTGATCGGAAAAAATAGAGATGATTTGCTCGACTGTTTCTTCAAGACAGACCTCCTCTAGCGGCAGCGTATATTCGCCGGTCTCCAACCTGGAAAGAAGGAGCATTTCCTCGGCTAAGCAACTCAACAAATTGGAACTATCTCTGATTATTCCGGCATAATACTGGTATTTCTCCGGGGGGAATCTACGGCTTTTTTTTGCCATTCTTAAGGCAAAACACCGGATTACAAATAATTGGGTTTTTAATTCATGAAAAAGCACATCCTGAACATCGGTTTGACGGTTTTTCCTCGATTCGAGGTCTTTGACCTTGATGTTCAATTGTTTATTGTTTTTCGCTTTCCGGATCAGTTTGTCCACCTTCAACAATACCTCTTTAATTGCAAAAGGTTTGGGAATATAATCATCCGCCCCAAGTTCCAGCCCTCTTAGTTTATCCTCCGGGGAATCGAGAGCAGTAAGCATAATAATAGGGATTTCTGAAATTTCTTCGTGCTCATGGCTGCGGATGAGTTTGCAGATCTCCCATCCGTTCAGACCAGGAAGCATCAGATCAAGGAGAATCAGGTCGGGCCTTTCCTCTTCGATCATCCGGCAGGCGGTCAGGCCATCCAAGGCCGCAATGGTAGCATATCCTTTTTTATTGAGGTTATATTCCAGCATATGAACCAGATCTTTTTCATCCTCTACAACTAATATTTTCCCTTCGAACATTATTCCTCCTTAACCTACAAAAAGTGACCAGGAAAACGAATTGAAGGCTTTTTGCGAGTTCTTATTTATTATCCCTCTGTAAACCACACCAATGTCGCAGTCTCGTTAAGGTAAAGTTAAATTTGGGTTACGTTTTGGTATCATAAGAACTTCTTGATGTTGCCACAGAAAAAGAACACTGCTGTGACATAATTGTGACAATTAGTTGTTACGTTTCGGCAAAAAGGCACAACGGACTACGGACAACAAGCAACAGAGGCTACTCAAAAATCAAGGAGGTTACTACCATGAAAAGAACATTCTGGCTAAAAGTGATCATGTCATCAGTGGTATTCTGTTTTGGTATAGGCAGTTTTGCCTTTGCCGCCACGCTGGTCATCAAAGGTTCCACTACTGTCCTCCCGATTGCTCAAAAAGCAGCGGAAGACTTCATGAAGATGAATCCCGATATTAACATTTCGGTATCCGGTGGCGGGTCCGGCAACGGCATTAAGGCAATCATTGACGGAACAACCGATATTGCGAATGCCTCCCGATTCATCAAGGATAAAGAGATTAAACTTGCCATGGAAAAGGAAGTGCTGCCCGTGCCTCACAGGGTTGCTTTGGACTGTGTGATTCCTGTGGTCCACCCTGTCAACCATTTGAAGGATATCACCATGGACCAGTTGAAAGATATCTACACCGGCAAAATCAAACGCTGGAAAGAGTTGGGCGGCGCAGATAAACCGATTGTGGTCATCTCAAGAGACACCAGTTCAGGCACCTATGAGGTATGGCATAAAAAGGTGCTTAAAAAAGAAAGGGTTACCCCAAAGGCCCTGCTTCAGGCATCCAATGGCGCGGTGGCGCAGATTGTGGCCAAGAACAAGTACGCCATCGGTTACATTGGGATCGGTTACCTCAACAAGGACGTAAAGGCGCTTAAGGTTAACAATGTGGAGGCCTCTGTCACCACGGCCTTAAACGGCACTTACCCGGTTTCAAGGGCGCTTTTCATGTTCACCAATGGATGGCCAAAAGGGGATGTAATATCGTTTATCAATTTTGTTCTCAGCCCGGCGGGACAAAAAATGGTGAAGGAAGAAGGGTATGTTCCGCTGTACCCGGTTGACTAGTGTCCATCCAGAAACGGCATCTTTTGCCCCGATACTGCGTTCTCCGCAGCTTTCTATCCTCAACGTAGCGTTGCTACGCCTGCGGTAGGAACCTTTGTGCGGCCTTGTCTCGGAACAAAATCTACCATTTCTGGGATGGACACCAACAATTATGGAACTTGATTGTAGATGAAAAAAGCGACACTCAGAAAGATTAGAGAATTAGTCATACAGAATCTCTTTCTATTCTTTGCTCTGGTCTCAATCATCATCCTTGCCCTTATCGTGGTTTTCCTTTTTAAAGAAGGCGCTCCGATTTTTGAAAAGGTTTCAATAAAGGATTTCCTTTTTGGAAAGTATTGGTATCCCACCTACGATCCCCCCGATTTCGGCATATTTCCTCTGATTGTAGGGTCTGTCGTTGTAACCCTGTTTGCCTCTGTCATAGCCGTTCCTCTGGGTGTGCTTTCTGCAATATACATATCTGAAATTGCCGGCATAAGGGTAAAGGAAATATTGAAACCGATCATTGAATTGCTGGCATCGCTCCCTTCAGTGGTTATCGGTTTCTTTGGAATGGTGGTTGTGGCGCCGTTTCTTCAAGAAGTTTTAGATATACCGACCGGTTTAAATGTGCTGAACGCCTCGGTGATGCTGGCCCTTATGGCGGTGCCCACGATTTCAAGCATATCAGAGGATGCCATCCATTCGGTGCGCCGGGAGCTCAGGGAGGCATCCTTAGCCCTGGGGGCAACCCACTGGGAAACTATTAGCAGGGTGGTTATCCCTGCATCCTTGTCAGGCATCTGCACGGCCGTTATACTCGGCATGTCCAGGGCTATCGGTGAAACCATGGTAGTACTCATGGTGGCAGGGGGGGCGGCAGCTATCCCGGAAAGTATCTTTGACGCATGCCGGCCCATGCCCGCATCGATTGCCGCAGAGATGGGAGAGGCGCCCTTTCAAGGTGACCATTATTATGCCCTGTTTGCAACCGGCATAGTCCTTTTTGTCATAACCTTAGGTTTTAACCTGATTGCAGACTATATATCTCATAAATATAAACAGGTAGGGACAGCAACGCTGTGAGAACTTGGTTGAGTCGTTAAATGGTCAAATAGTCAAGTGGGTAACCAAGATCCGACTCGACCACTTAACTACTCAACTACTCGACCAATAACCTAAATATGGACTTCAGGCAAAAGAGAAAGTTAATAGAAGGAATAGCCTTTTTTATTATCGGGTCATCAGTGGTTGTTATTTGCGTTGCCCTGGCGATCATGTTGGGCTTTATCTTCGTGAACGGATATAAGGCCATCAACTGGACATTCCTGACACAACCACCGATAGATGCCATGACCAAGGGCGGCATATTCCCTGCCATCATCGGCACTCTTTATTTGACATTGGGGGCGATCATGATTGCCTTTCCGCTCGGAGTGGCATCCGCCATCTATCTGAATGAATATGCGAAAGGAGGAAAACTCGTAAGATTCATAAGGCTTGGCATCAATAATCTTGCGGGCGTGCCATCGGTGGTATTCGGCCTTTTTGGCCTGGGACTCTTTGTGGTCTTTTTAGGATTTGGTTCTTCAATACTGTCCGGTTCGCTTACCCTCGGTTTTTTGATACTGCCTGTAATTATCGGAGCCTCTGAGGAGGCCTTGAAGGCCGTGCCACAAACCTATAGAGAGGCCTCCCTTGCCCTGGGCGGGACAAAGTGGCAGACCATTTACAAAGTGGTGCTTCCGGCGGCGTTGCCCGGCATTTTGACAGGTTCCATACTCGGAGTCGGAAGGGCAGCAGGCGAGACAGCCCCCATCATGTTCACTGCAGCGGCCTTTTATACAACCAGGCTTCCCTCTTCCATCTTCGATGAGGTAATGGCCCTTCCATATCACATTTATGTATTAGCCACAGCCGGCACCCATATTGAGGAGACAAGGCATCTTCAATATGGCACTGCCCTGGTCCTTATCGCGCTTGTGCTCGGCATCAACATGGTGGCGATCATCATACGTACCAGGATACGGAGAAAGCAAAGAACTTAGCTCCGCTTCGCTACGCAACTGGAATACCGGAATAATGGAATGGTGGAATGATGGGTTTAGAGGAAAAAAAACAATTAACATAAAATGATCACGAAAGCACGAAAAGGAGAACCGTGATGTGTGGGCCCCATTTCAAGGAACTCGACGTTAAGCGCTGTATTTGCAGAGACAGAGAAAAAGGGTAACAAAAATTGTCAATTTCGTGTTTTCGTACTTTCGTATTTTCGTGATTTTTTTAGTTTCGGTTTGACTAGGAGGCTGTCCGAAAATTCTGATCCTACTGCAAAAGCGTGAGAAACGGCCCAAATTTCCGCAAGTTTTCGTCAAATAGGCCTGCTATTCTCCTCAAATTTGCTAAAATTTTGTCTCGTTCTCACTCTTTTTCGTTACGGACATAATTCTCGGACAGCCTCCTATCTCTCCGGCAAAAGAGGTCACAATAGGAAAAATAGACCAAGTATTCGGCACGCCCCTTCAGAGCGCAAAGATGCCATACCTGA
>DAOVGD010000002.1 GCA_030672555.1 Desulfobacterales bacterium | reverse complement strand
TGGCTTTCATTAGCGTCAATTGTAACCGCTGGTATAACTATAGCTATCGGCTCTATAGGACCGGCAATCGGCGAAGGGAGGGTTGCTGCATCGGCTCTTGACGCCATTGCGCGACAGCCGGATCAGCGGGGAACCATCACGCGAACACTATTTGTGTGTCTGGCCATGGTTGAGTCGACCGCGATTTACTGTCTTGTCATCTCACTTATTCTACTGTTTGCGAATCCGCTATTGGAAACCGTTGTAAAGTAGGGTTAGGGAAATGATTTCGCTAAAAATTTTTGATTCGCTTTACTGGTCACTTTTAGGGGGTAACGCCCATGCAATTTAACTGGTCAACCTTTATATTCCAAATCATAAATTTCCTTGTCCTTGTCTTTATCCTGCACAAGGTGCTCTATAAGCCGATTACCAATATTATTAAAAAAAGACGCCAGGCGATTGAAGAGAAATTTAAGCAGGCCGGGACGGAACGTGAAGAAGCAGAAAAACTAAAAAAGGAATATGACGTCAAGCTCGTTGAAATCAATCGGGAGCAAAACAGAATACTGGCAAAGGCCCGAGAAGAAGCAGAAGAAGAAAGGACGCGTCTGATTGAAGAGGCTCGACAGGGGGCGGACAGAGAACGAACCAAGGCGATACAGTCCCTTGATCAGGAGATTGAAAAACGCCTGGGCGATCTTCAGAAAAACATTGTGGCTTCCGCGACTCACCTTACCGGCAAGCTATTACAACAAATAACCAGCAAGGAACTCGATCAATATCTGATACAACATATGGTAGTGAAGATAAGAAGTCTCAAGAAAGACGATCTTGATCTCCCAGAGAACGATACAAGAGATGCAATACTTTTTGCCGCACAAGATCCGGACAATAGCGTTGTTGAACAATTCCGGGCCGAGTTGCACAGGGTCCTTGGTATGAATGTCGACCTCACAGTACATACAGAACCTTCCATGATTGCCGGGTTCAGATTAGAAATTGGGGAGTTGATACTCGACGCGGGAATCGACAGGCAGTTGGAGGATTGGGAAAAGGGCCTGGAAAAGTCGCTGAGGAGCCTTTGAAAACATGCTTGATAACCGCTTAAAACATACGTTCGAAGCTATTGATTCGGCTATCTCTAAATTTTCATTCGAACTGATTGAAGAAAAGGTGGGGATTGTCAATAGCGTTGGGGACGGCATTGCTATGATCTCCGGGCTGCAGGATGCGCGGGCGGATGAGATCCTTCTCTTCCCACGGGATATTCGCGGGCTTGCCTTCAACTTAGACAGGGATGAGATCGGCTGTGTCCTCCTCGGACCCTCAGAACAGGTCCAGGCCGGTGACAAGGTACGTTCCACCGGTGATGTCCTGAAAGTTCCGGTAGGAAAAGGTGTGGTCGGAAGAGTAATTACCCCTATGGGAGACCCTTTAGACGGTAAAGGACCGATCCCGGTTGAACGATATGAGCCAATAGAAAGAGAAGCCGCACGGATTGTAGACAGACAGGAAGTCACCCAACCACTTGAAACAGGAATTAAGAGCATCGACGTGATGATACCGATCGGACGCGGTCAGCGCGAACTGATCTTGGGTGATCGACGTGTAGGCAAAACAGCAATAGCAATCGACACTATCTTAAATCAAAAAAACAAGGGGGTGTTCTGCTTTTATGTCAGTATCGGGCAAAAAAGCTCTTCCACCGCTCAACTAATCGCCACATTAAAGGAAAGGGATGCCCTCGAATATACAACTGTAGTTGTAGCAGACGCTAATACTCCCCCGGGGCTCCAATATATAGCCCCTTACGCGGCGTGCAGCATGGCGGAATACTTTATGGAACGCGGCGAGCACGCTCTCATCATTTACGACGATCTTACCAAACACGCCAATGTATACAGAGAATTGTCCCTTCTCCTGCGTCGGCCTCCGGGGCGGGAGGCATATCCGGGAGACATCTTTTACATCCATTCGCGTCTCCTGGAGCGGGCGGCCAGGCTCAACGACCAAAAAGGAGGAGGAACCCTGACAGCCCTGCCCATTATAGAGACTCAAGCGCAAAACATATCTGCCTATATACCCACCAATCTCATATCAATAACCGATGGTCAGATATATCTTGATCCGATACTCTTCAATCAAGGGCATAAGCCTGCGGTAGATATCGGCAAGTCGGTTTCAAGAGTGGGGGGAAAGACTCAAATCCCGGCCATGAAAGAGCTGGGTGGACGGCTCAAGCTCGATTACAGCCAATTTCTTGAACTGGAAATCTTTACCCAGTTTGGTGCAAAGGTGGAAGAATCAACGCAAAAGGCGATTGAAAAAGGGAGACGGATCAAGGAGATCCTTAAACAACCAAGGTACGAACCTCTCTCTCTTTCTGAGCAGGTCTTGATCATGTTTGCCGCATCCCGCAATCTGCTGGCAGAATTAGGCCTGGAACAAATACACACTTTTGAACTCGAAATAAGGAAAAATGCGAAAACACGCATCCCTGAAATCCTGAACAAGATAGAAAGCGGGAACCCTTTAACTGATGAGGACAAGGGGACGATGGAAAGGATAATCGTGGAGAGTGTTGAAAATTTTAAGAAAGTATCTTATGGACCTTCGGCCCAGTAAATTCACATTTGCCGGTTAGCGGATGCTCGATACAGTTTGTATCTTAATCGAAAATCCTGTAACCAGTAACGAAAAAATAATGTGTAACATAAATCCGAAATCCGAAATCTAAAATCCGAAATACCGTAAATGCCCCTGCTCAAAGAAATTGAAAAACAGCTCAAGGGTGTACGCAGCCTGAAAGATATCGTTCATTCGATGCGGAGTCTTGCTGCGGTCAATCTGTACAAGACGGAAAAGGTATTGCAATCGATCCGCCAGTACAGACTGATGATCCAGGGAGGGCTTGGACTGGCCAACTATCTGCTCCCTGCGCCCGGACCTGAGCGCGAGGGAAGAAGTGCGCTGCCTACGGCCTATCTTATATTTACTTCGGATCAGGGATTAAGTGGCTCCTTTAATGAAAAGATCATCGATTTTGTGCAGCAGTATGAATCACCAAGCGTGGAAATCTTATATATGGTTAGTGGGATACGGGGACGGGATCTTTTGCAAGAGAGAAAAATCAACGTCTTCTTACACACATCTGCTCCTAGTTCCATCGATGGGATAAAAAAAGCTATGAGAGATCTTTCCGATACCCTTTATCTCTATTATAGTGAGGGGCGCTTTGGATCGCTCATACTGTTTTACAATGTATATGCGTCTGTGGGTCGATTTACCCCCATGGCTTTTTCTGTACTACCTCTGGATATAACACAATTTAAGAGGGATAAATCATTGCCAACCCAACCACACCTCTACTTAACTCCTGAGGAATTGTTGCCGCTGCTGCTCGAAGAATATCTCTTTATAGAGTTGTACCGCGCCCTTGCAGAATCATTAGCCAGTGAAAACGGCAGTCGTCTGAAGTCGATGGACAGCGCCGGCAAAAATATTGACAAAAAAATAGAAGAGCTTTTACAACTTTACCGTATCAGCAGACAGGAGGAAATCACCTCGGAAATGCTGGAGATTATCAGCGGAGCAGAGGCGTTAACAGCAAGGAGAAGAGGACATTAAATTGCTCGCAAAAAGCCTCAAAGAAGCTCTATTGATTCCGATTGTTGTCGTCCCACTGGCGTTAATAGTCAATCAGTTTAGGAGCGATGGGATTCCACTATGGCCTTTACCCGAGTCAGAAACCACATCTGAGGTTGTCAGTAACGACACCGGCGCTATATCCATAAAAGAGGCCGCCATAAAATTTCAAGAAAAGGGCACGCTTTTCCTCGACGCCCGTGCCCCCGAGGACTATCACGCCGGCCACATTGCAGGCGCGCTTAATCTACCTATACATCAATTTGACAAACATTTTTTAATAGTGGAACAAGAGTTAGAAGCATCTCGCGTCATTATTACCTATTGCGCCGGGATAGACTGTGCTCAGGGAGTTGATCTTGCTTTGACGCTTAAGGAAATGGGATTTAAAAAGGTTTACTTTCTCGTGAATGGTTGGACTGAATGGGTCTCTCAAGGATTACCAGCAGTAAGGGGAGATCTATAGGATTTTGGATTGCGGATTGCGGATTTAGGTTAAACACTATTTTGATTAGTCAAAAAAAGATTCTTTTAAGGAGTATATACCTTGTAGTTAGAATAATTCTTGGAGTGGTATTTGTATGGGCAAGCTTTGATAAGCTCTTTGATCCAAAAGGATTTGCCGAGATTATCTACAACTACAAGATACTCCCCCCACAGATGGTCAACCTCACTGCCGTAGTCCTCCCCTGGATCGAACTCGTCTGCGGTATACTCCTGATCACGGGCTTCTTTTGCAGGGGGAGCGTCCTCATTATCAATTGTCTCTTGATTGTCTTCATGGCATCCGTCGGGGCCGCCCTCTATCGAGGACTCGACATACGATGCGGGTGCTTCACGCTCAGCCCTGAGGCGGACCGGATTGCAGTGACCGACCTCATCATAAATGGAG
>DAOVGD010000056.1 GCA_030672555.1 Desulfobacterales bacterium | reverse complement strand
TTACTTTTCTCAGGATGTGCCTGGTTTCAACCGGAAAAGGAAAAGACTGCTTACGACCTTGCCGTGGAAGGGATGGATGCATTCAAGGACGGGGATTACCTGTATGCCATAGAGGTATTTCAAAAGCTGAAGGATCGTTATCCATTCAGTAAGTACGCCATCCTTGCCGAATTGAAAATAGCGGACTGCCACTATCATCGAAAGGAATATGAAGACGCGATCTTTTGGTATGAAGAATTTGAAAAATTGCATCCCGAAAACGAGGCGGTTCCTTACGTGATCTATCAGACCGGTCTTTGTTATTTTGAGCAGCTCGATACAATTGACCGGGATCAGACACCAGTTCAACAGGCCCGCAAAATTTTTGAAAAACTTATTCGATACTATCCCCAATCTGAGTATTCCAAGACTGCCCGGCAACACATCAAAGCCTGTGTCAAGAGCTTGGCTGGACACGATTTCTACGTTGGGCTTTTTTATTATAAAAGCAAACATTATAAGGCTGCCCTGGAGCGTTTTAGGAGTGTCGTAAGAGACTATCCGGACGTCGGAGTTCACTACAAGGCGTTGCAGTATATTCCTTTGTGCCAAGCCAAATTAGAATCTTAACAATATGATCGCCGTCAGTGCTTGTCTTTGTGGGGTTAACTGCCGTTATGATGGTCGAAACAGCTATCATCCGGTACTTATGGAAAAGCTCTCTACGGAAGACCTCCTCCCCATATGCCCGGAGCAACTCGGTGGTTTGCCCACACCCAGGACACTCGCACGCATCATTGGGGGTACAGGGTATGATGTTTTGGATGGTGCCGCCAGAGTGATTAATGATGAAGATCAAGATGTTACGGACCATTTTCTTAGAGGGGCTTTTGTTGCTCTGGAGATGCTTAGAAAACACTCTGTTTCAAAATGCTATGTAAAAGACAAGAGCCCTTCCTGCGGCTTTGGGAAAGAGATTGATATGGATAACAGGAAGATAATAGGAGTCTGCTCCGCCCTCTTTGATCGAGAAGGGATTGAGGTGATCGAAGTTTCATAGCAAATGGAAATCGATATAAATTTTTCGTTTGCTTGTTAGATAAGTTTATGTTAAACACTTTTTTGATTTCGGTTTAAGGGAGATAATAATAATGGCAAAATGCAGTATATGCGGTAAGGGCTTTCAGACAGGACATAATGTAAGTCATGCGCACAATGTGACTAAACGTCGATTCCAGCCGAACCTGCAGCGGGTAAGGGCTGTTGTGGGTGGTCAGGTCAAACGTATTAAGGTGTGTACGAGGTGTTTGAGGTCGGGGGCGGTGGTAAAACCCTCATGATTGTCTTGTTACGTGTAATACGTACTTTATCTTTCTTAACTTCTTAATGATTGTATCAAGTTGCTTCGTATCGAGCACTTCAATGACAAAGGTGCATTCAGCCTGTTTGTCCGGGGTGTCGGCCCTGATACTTACGTCAATAATATTTGCCCCTTCCTTACTTATTATGGCTGAGATATCAGCCAATAGGCCTATTTTATTGTGGCAGACAACGCGAACCTTGGCGGGATGAGTATCTTGAGTGCCTTCTGCCCACTCAAGATCGATCTTTCGTTCAGGATCTATCTTTAGCGTGCTGACGCAGCCGACACGATGGACAGTCACCCCCCTACCTCTTGTAATATAACCTACTACCGCATCCCCAGGGATAGGATTGCAGCACTTGCCAAAACGGATCATTATATCGTCTACTCCATGGACTAATATCCCTGTGCGACGTTTCTTTTTTTGTATACGTCTTTTTAGCTTATCGATAAAGGTTACAGTGTCTTCCTCTGTTGCTAACTTGGGGAGGAGCTTGTTGACTGCCTGAAGGGGAGTTATCTTTCCGTATCCAATAGCGGCAAGAAGGTCGTCGTTAGACTTAAACCCGAACTCTTCGGCGATTTTTTGGAATTCTTCTGACTTGAGGTTGAAACGGAGGTTATGTTTTTGAAATTCTTTTTCACACAGCTCCCTCCCGAGAGCAAGGCTTTTTTCACGTTCTTGTGTTTTGATCCATTGTCTGATTCTTGATCGGGCCTTTGAGGTCACTACAAAATTCAGCCAATCCTTGCTCGGCTTGTGACGAGGTGAAGTGATAACGTCTACCCGTTCTCCGGTTTGGAGCTTATATTTGAGCGGAACCATTCTTCCGTCCACTTTTGCCCCTGTACATCGGTGTCCTACTTCCGAATGGATGCTATAAGCAAAATCGACGGGTGTGGCGCCTTTTGGGAATTCCTTTACTTCTCCTTTGGGTGTAAAAACATAGACTTCGTCTGGAAACAGGTCGATCCGAACTGTGTCCATGAATTCCCTGGGATCTTTGAGACTTTTTTGATTTTTGATCAACTGTCTCAGCCAGGCAAATTGGCGTTCACTCTGTTCATCACCCACCTGGCCTTCTTTGTACTGCCAGTGGGCCGCGATACCCTCTTCCGCTATCTTGTTCATTTCATGGGTCCGGATTTGTATCTCCACCCGTTCACCAAATGGTCCAATAACAGCAGTGTGTAATGATTGGTACATATTAGATTTTGGCATGGCAATGTAATCTTTGAACCGTTTTGGAATCGGTTTCCAGATCGAGTGAATAATGCCGAGAGCCTCGTAACACTCTTTTACTGTACTTAAAATAATGCGAAATGCGATAATGTCGTAAACATCTTCAAAATCGAGGCATTGATCAACCATTTTGCTATAGATGCTGTAGAAGTGCTTATGCCGTCCTAACACCTCACATTCAAGATTGTGTTTCTCCACCCGCCTTTTTAGAATCTCTTTTACATTTTCAACGTATTTTGCGCGTTCTTCTTGATTCTTGGTGATCCAGCCTCTTATTCTGTTATATTCATCAGGCATAAGATACTTGAATGCGGTATCTTCCAGCTCTTTTTTGATCCAGAAGATACCGAGGCGGTTTGCCAGCGGAGCATAGATATCAAGGGTTTCTTGGGCAATCTCGACCTGTTTTTCCGGTTTATGAAACTGAAGGGTTCGCATGTTGTGAAGCCTATCGGCCAGTTTTATCAGGAGTACCCGAATATCGTCAGCCATGGCCAGTATCATTTTACGGATACTTTCAGCCTGGCGTTCTTCAGAACTCTTAAAGGAAAGTCTGCTCAGTTTCGTAACCCCAGATACGATATGGGTAACTTCTTCTCCAAACATATCCTTTAGGTCCTCAACAGTCGCCTTGGTATCTTCCAGGGCATCGTGAAGAAGAGCGGCCGCTACACTGGTCACGTCGAGCTTCATATCAGCAAGGATGTTAGCCACTTCTAAAGGATGGGCAAGATATGGCTCGCCGGAAAGTCGCACCTGTCCATCGTGCATACGTGCCGAATAGATATAGGCTCGATCTATGATGTCTATCTCCGCGTCTGGATGGTACGCAGTAACCTTGTCTAATATGTCATTGATACGGATCATAAATACTGATTCATGGATTAAGGGATTGATTATTGAAGATTGTCGATTGACGATTGAGCAGTTTTCCACCAATTTTCAATCGTCAATCGACAATCTTCAATTCCTTAATCCCACAATTCCTCAATTCCCCAATTCTCTCTTAATCATATCTAATATTACTTTCTCAGCACCCTCCTGTGAAACCAACTCCTTTTCGCCGGTTGCGCGAAATTGCACTTCAAGTTTCCCTTCTTTCAGACTCTTCTTGCCGATTGTTACACGGACAGGGACTCCGATCAGATCTGCATCCTTAAACTTGACCCCGGCGCGTTCATCACGGTCGTCGAGGAGAACCTCTGCTCCCTGGCCTGTCAACTGCTCATAAAGGGCTTCCGCAGCAGACACCACCTCGCCGTCTCGCATCTGAAGCGGGAGGATTACTACCTGGTATGGGGCAATGGGCATAGGAAAGATGATGCCGTTTTTATCATGATTTTGCTCGATGGCCGCTGCAACGGTTCTTCCAACACCAATTCCATAACACCCCATAATAATATAGCGTTTATTTCCGTTTTGATCAAGATATGTGGCTGAAAGCGCTTTACTGTATTTGTCTCCTAATTTAAATATATGTCCTACCTCTATTCCACGTTTAATTTCGATCGCCTTCCCGCACCTGGGACAACGGTCCGAATGGGTAACAAGGCGTAGATCAGCGAATTCCGAGACCTCAAAGTCCCTCCCTCTGTTTACCCCTATGAAGTGGGCATCCTTTTCATTTGCCCCCATAACCATGTTTTTTATGGGTTCCACGGCCTTGTCAGCGATAATCTTTATGGAAAGCCCAACAGCTCCGGCAAATCCTGCCGGAGCGCCGGTAAGCTTCAGTACTGTCTCTTCACTGGCAAGTTCTAAGGTCTCTACACCGAGAACGTTTTTCACCTTTGCCGGGTTCACTTCATGATCCCCCCTTACAAGGACCGCTACCGGTTCAGCAGAGGTTTCAAATATCATGGTCTTGACCAGTTGTTTTGGGGTGACAGACAAAAATTGTGTTACCTCTTCTACTGTCCTTACATTGGGGGTGGATACCCTTTCCATCGAGACGGGGAGGGTCTCGTGCTGTTCTTTTGTAATGTAGTCAGGGTTTACTTCGGCCTTTTCCATATTGGCCGCGTAATCGCATTCAACACAACTTACAATTGCATCTTCACCGGTGTCTGCAAGTACCATAAACTCATGGGAAAAACTCCCGCCGATGTTCCCGGTGTCTGCCTCCACAGCCTTAAAGTTGAGACCGCACCGTTCAAAGATCCTATTATAGGCGCCAGACATTGACTGGTAACTTTTAGCCGCTCCTTCTTCATCTGCATCGAAACTGTAGGCATCCTTCATGCTGAACTCCCGACCCCGCATCAGGCCGAACCTGGGACGGATCTCATCCCTAAATTTGTTCTGTATCTGATATAGATTCAATGGCAGATCCCGGTATGAGCGGACTTCCCCACGGATGAGATCAGTGATTACCTCTTCGTGTGTCGGACCGAGGCAGTAGTCTCGTCCGTGGCGATCCTTAAACCGTACGAGTTCTTTGCCGTACACGTCCCATCGACTACTTTCCTTCCACAGGTCAGCAGGCTGAACTGTGGGCATAAGAACCTCCTGGGCGCCGGCCCTTTCCATCTCTTCACGTATTATTTTTTCTACTTTCTTGATGGCGCGAAGTCCGAGCGGAAGATACGTATAAATCCCAGAGGTCAACTTCCGAAGCATTCCTGCCCGCAGCATGAGCTGATGGCTTATAACCTCGGCGTCTGCAGGGATTTCCCTAAGAGTTGGTAAAAATAATTTTGTATAACGCATATGGAGTTCCTTTCTGAATTCAAGATAGCATGGAGCCAATTAGGACGCAGCTTGCCACAGAAATTTCCATTAAAATATTATCACGAAAACACGAAAGCACGAAAGAGATCAAGATAAAATACCTTAGAGATAAAAAGAGAGGTTAACAACTTTCGTGTTTTCGTGCTTTCGTGATTAATTGATTGCCCGTAGATTTATAATCTAATATCCTGGCAATCTGCGTTTATCTGTGTCCAAAATAAAAATTTCTTAATTCCTCAATTCCTCAATTTTCTCTACTTCTTCCAGCAACACCTTCACCAGATCTTTTTCCTTGACCTTTTTTACTACCTTTCCTTTTTTGAAGAGGATTCCTTGGCCTGCGCCCCCGGCGATCCCGATATCTGCCTCTTTCGCCTCTCCAGGGCCGTTTACCACACATCCCATGATGGCGATTTTAATGGGGATCGTCTTATTCATAAGCGCTGATTCTATCTGATCTACTATACTGAAGAGGTTTACCTGACAGCGGCCGCATGTGGGACACGATATTATTTCAGGGCCTCGTTGCCTGATATTAAGGGCCTTTAATATTTCGTAGCCTACCCGTACCTCCTCTACAGGATCACGAGTCAATGAAACGCGTATGGTGTCGCCGATTCCCTCATAAAGGAGCATACCGATCCCGATGGCAGACTTTACCGTTCCCGAATAAAGCGTGCCGGCTTCGGTCACGCCCACATGAAGTGGGAGGTCTGTTTTTGAAGAGAGGAGCCGGTAGGCCTCCAGTGTCGTGAGAACATCCGAAGCCTTTATAGAGATCTTTATGTCGTGGAAATCGAATGATCGGAGCAGTTCCACATGGCGCAGGGCACTTTGCACCATAGCTTCTGGTGTTACACCGTATTTTTTACGTAGGTCTTTTTCTAAAGACCCTGCATTGACCCCTACTCGTATAGGCACTCCATAATCACGGGCCTGGTCTGCTACGGCCTTTACTTTTTTATTGCTTCCAATATTCCCGGGATTGATACGCAGACCATCAGCACCAGCCTTTAGAGCGGCAAGGGCAAGTCGATAGTCAAAATGGATGTCAGCAATCAAGGGGATATGAATTTGGTTTTTTATGGATCGAATCGCCTCTGCTGCAGGCATATCAGGCACTGCGACTCTGATAATTTCACATCCTGCGGCCTCAAGCCGATGAATCAGCTTGACCGTGGCCGGAATATCATGCGTGAATGTATTTGTCATCGACTGCACGGCAACAGGGGCGTTTCCGCCGATTTTTACCGGGCCGACAGATACTTGCCGGGTTTTTTTTCGCTGGATTTGAATAGACATATTTTTATGTAGGAACAGTGTGGTTTTTCAATCTTTTTTCACCAAGTTACAAATCTATCAAACTATACCGTACTATTCAAGGAAAATTGAATGCTTGTAATGCTACAGCGACATTTTGACTTTTGTTTTCAAGATTTTCTTGTTTGTCATTTCGACCGGAGGGAGAAATCTTGACGGTACGCGCAATAAGATTTCTCACGTCCGTTCGAAATGACAGTTTCTGGGAAAATGTCGCTGTAGTAATATTTTGTTGTATTAAATCATTTGTTGTCGTTGCTGAAGGGGAAACATTATAGAGAATGGATGGTCAGTGGGTGTTTTGAAACTGCCTCGGATTATTAAATTTTTAAAAAAGTTTCGAGACGGCCCCAGAGTTCTCTTACAGCCTGTGCCGTGGTCCCATCTGAAAATTCGACTAAAGTTTTGCCGGCCACCATGGCCTGAGTTACTGCCCTGTCATAGGGGATACGGCCCATGAAGTGCATCTTATGCCTTGTTCCTGATAACAGAGATGCCGCAAAACAAGCCCCCTTGGTATTGAAAGTAAAAAAATCTGCGGAAATCTGCGTAATCTGCGGATTGATTAAGCTTTATTCCTAACCGAGTCCAAGTTTATGCTGGTACGGGAACCCTAAATGCTTAAAAGTCTCTTCAGGTACTTTTCTCCCTTGTGATGTCCGAATGACAAATCCGATTTTCAGAAGGTACGGTTCCACTACATCCACCAGAGTGTCGGTCTCTTCCTGAAGGGTAGCGGCAATCGCTTCAATCCCAACCGGCCCGCCTTTATAAAACTCAATGATGGTTGTAAGAAACCTTCGATCCAGATCTGTAAGACCCTTTTCGTCTACTCCTTCCAGCCGGAGCGCTTCCCTTACCGTCTCTTTTTGTATTGTGCCGTCGGCACGGACTTGGGCAAAATCGCGTACGCGCTTTAAAAGGCGGTTTACGATACGAGGAGTGCCTCGTGAACGTTTTGCGAGCTCATAGGCGCCCTCGTCATCAATGGCGATGGCAAGAAGCGCGGCGGAACGTTTGACTATCAATGTCAGATCTTCGACTGAATAAAAATCGAGATTTCTGAAAATGCCAAAACGGTCACGGAGCGGAGAGGAAAGAAGCCCTACCCGTGTTGTGGCCCCAACCAGAGCAAAACGTTTAAGTCTATAGCGGTGACTTCGAGCATGAACCCCTTTGTCGAAAATAAAATCGACTGCAAAGTCTTCCATGGCAGGGTATAGGAGTTCTTCTACTACCTTTGGGAGGCGGTGTATCTCATCGATAAACAGGATATCCCCTTCCTCAAGGTGTGTGAGGATACCGAGCAGATCTCCTCCCTTTTCTAAGGCCGGTCCGGATGTGGCTGTAAGATTTGCACCCATTTCATGTGCAATAATATGGGCTAATGTGGTTTTCCCGAGTCCTGGCGGCCCGTGAAACAGAATATGATCGATCGGTTCCTTACGCTTTAATGCCGCTTTAATGGCAATCTGGAGGGTTTCCACTACGCTAGGTTGACCAATATAGTCGGAAAGCGACTGCGGCCTCAGTGATAGTATTTCCGGAGTTTCATCAACAGGAAGAGTCTCTTTTGAGAGGAGGCTCTCTGTTGTAATTTCTGTCGCTGGATGTCCATTTGATGTATGAGGCTTCATTTGGCTGTCTCTCCCCGGTAGACCTCTTCAAATAATGCTTCTGCCGAAGATATTTCAACGTTTCGCTTTAAAGCATCAGAAATCATCTTCTTTGCTTCAGATGGCTTATGGCCGAGTTGGTTGACAAGGACTTCCTGTACCTGCTGCACAAAGTCTTCGATCGGTCTCGGTTCTGTCCGTCCTGGCTCGCGAATTAGTGCGAATTTGCCCATTTTCCCTTCAAGCGTGGCTAAAATCTTTTTCGAGGTTCGGCTGCCGATTCCTTTCAGTTTTTTTAGGGCTCCAAGGTCGTGCTCTTCTATTGCCCGTGCAAGCTGTCCGATCGGAACGCTCAGTGCCTTGACTGCCTTAATGGGACCGATGTCTTCCACGGTTATAAAATCACGGAAGAAGTCTCTTTCTATTTCCCGGTTAAAACCGATGAGAATCGGTTTAGGCTGGCGTTCTGTCTGATGATGGTATATGTACAGCGCTATATCATCACCTATCTGGTTGCTTTCTAAGTTTTTCCGTACTACGGCCGGGAGAAAAATCTCGTACCCGATCTGTTGCGTGAGGAGTACGATTCTGTCCGGTTCTTTTTTAAGAAGTTTTCCTTCTAAATAGGCTATCATAGTTACAATTCTTATATCAAAATTGACAGCTTTAGATCAACCATTTAACTGATTTTTAATTCTTTTTTCGTGTGAATAGCGGTACAGTCCGATGAAGGCCAACGAAAGGGCGTCAGCGGCATGGGAAGGACGGATCGGTGTTGGTCGGTTCAGGAGGTGGCGAACGGCTTTTTCGACCTGGCTTTTGCCGGCGCCGCCGTTTCCGGTAAGAACCTGTTTTGCCTCCCTGGTGGCTATCTCTATGGTTGGAATACCGTTAAGATGCCCTGAAAGTAAGAGCACACCGCAGACCTTGCCGAGAATAATTCCGGAATTGGGATATTTTTCAAGGGAAAAGATATCCTCAATTACCATGAGATCGGGGTGTTCCCTTTTTATAATTTTTTGGATTTCACAGTAGATATGGTGCAAACGACTTGCAAGGGATTTTTCTTTAGATGTCCGGATCGTGCCAAAAGCATAATCTGATGTCTGATTTTCATTTCCACAGAGAATGGCAACCCCTGTACTTGCAAGACCAGGGTCAATACCGATGACTTTCAATTACTTCATCCTGCTTAACTTTTTTTCTGCTATCTGTGCTTCTTTTGATTTCGGAAACTTCCGTATTAATTCCCTTAATATGAGCCGGGCGTTTCCTTTGTCATCTATATTGTAAAAAGCAAGTCCTTGTTTCAGGAGAGCGCTGGGCACCTTATTCCCATTTTGATATTTTTCAATGACTTTTTGATATGCCAGGATGGCTTTTTCATACCATTTTTCATGGTAATAGGTCTCTCCTATCCAGAACTGCGCGTTATCGGCTTTTTCAGATTTGGGGTTTTCATTTAAGAATGCTTGAAATTGTTCACGTGCTGCATCGTAATTTCCTTCATCAAAAAGCTTCTTGGCCGCAGCATAGAGTTCGTCTCCGGTTAGTTTTTTTGCGGGGCGGACCTTATCGAGTGGGACTGATTCTGCTGCCGAAGGTATTTTGCTTTCCGCGGATTCCATCCCGAGATATGCTTCTATATGAAGTAATCGTTTCATAACGGCTTGATTTGTTTCATCAAGACGTAGCCAATATTCGTTGCTTTTTTGGGCAGATGTTTCTGAAAGGTATGTGCTTTTTTCTAATTGACCCTGAAGTTTGGCGACCTCTTCTCGAAGTTCGAGTAAAAGCGATCTCAACTCTGCTTGGGTGGTACGAAGCTTCTTTTTTTCCTTGTTCCATTCATCAAGATGTGCTTTTAGATCGGCTTTAATTTTATTGATGTCTTTTGTTTGCGAGGAGATTTTGTGGTTCAGATTAGATCTGGTTATTAAAAGATCTTTTTGGAGAGCACAACCAGAGAGCAGGAGCATAGAACCGGTTAACAACAATGTGCAAAAAATTATACTCCCGAACTTGATTATTCTATGATGCATGACAACCTCATTTTTCAAAGGTCCCAAGCCACGTCCTGGGCGTGGTCACAGTCAATCGGTTTTGCCTTGAATAGTTTTGAGTACTGGAGTGTTGGAGTACTCCACGGATGCTTTTGCCCCCTTTCCAGGGGGCATCAAGCATGGTGTTTTTAGTCTATGACAAAATGAGCCCTCCTGTTCTTGGCCCATGCTTCTTCGTTGTGTCGTGGATCAAGCGGACGCTCTTCTCCATAGCTGACAGTAGTAAGCCTACTGACCGAGATTCCAAGGTCTATCAAGAACCTTTTGGCGCTTTCTGCACGTCGATCACCTAATGCCAAATTATATTCGTTGGTGCCCCGTTCGTCACAATGTCCTTCCATGGTGACAATGACGTCCCGATGTATAGAGAGCCACTCCGCCTTCTCCTTCAAAATTTCCTTTGCTTCCGGGAGGAGTGTTGATTTATCAAATTCAAAGTGAATGTTTTCATTGACAAATCTTTCTCGGAGTTCTGCTTCTCTTTCTCTTTCAGCCAGCTTTTGTTCACGCAACTGTTCTTCAGCGAGCCTTCTCTCCTCTTCCATTTTTTTCATCTCTTCCATCTGTTTGCTTACAGCAGGCATTTCCTCTGTTATGGCCTCTTCCACCACTGATGGTTCCGGCTTTACTTTGGGTTTAGCACAGGATACTGCAAAAAGGAGAGACGAAATTGCCAGGAAAAGGATAAAGCACTTCCCTAACGTTTTAGCCATTCAGTTTCACCCCCTTTCAGATATTAAGTTATTAAGAGTGATTATGAAGCCATCAAGTATTGAATTGATAAGATAGCATAACGTCTACACATTAGCCAGATTAAAGTTTTAGATCACTAATGACTTTTTCAGTATCGGTGTCTGGGAGACCACCGGGGGCACGTTTGGTCTCCTGACAGAATCAGAAGACGACGTTGATCCGACCCGTTGGAATTCATCACATGTATCCGTGTCGATCCCTCCCTTGTTGAACTGAAAGCAATTAATGTTCCGTCCGGTGACCATGTCGGCGATTCATTATCCCCTGTGTCTCTAGTCAATTGGTACGGCCCCTCACCGTCCACGCCTACAATAAAGATATTGAAGTGGCCGTTTGTCACACCGGAATAGGCGATAAAGTCTCCTCGTGGGGACCATTCCGGAGTAGTGTTATAGCTCCCCTTATAAGTTAGACGTCTCACCTGATTCTTGTCCAGGTCTTTTATATAAATTTGCGGTGTTCCTGATCTATTGGACACAAAAGCGAACTTTTTCCCGTCCGGGGACCATGTGGGAGAGGTATCTATGCCCCAATTGTATGTCAGTCTTTTAATAATCTTCCCGGAACTGGTCAATAGATAAATTTCCGGATTCCCGTCTTTGGAAAAAGTGGCAGAGAGCAAAGACTGTATGGGAACCCATACAGGGGTAGTGTTCAACCCATTAAAGGCTATAACTTTCCCCGGCAGGTTTCTACGTACATGTTTGATATAGATATCAGGCTTTTTCTTACGATAAGCTGTATATGCAAGCCACTGGGCATCAGGCGACCAGGCCGGGGATAGGGTAATATTATTTGTGTTTGTAAACTGTCTGATATTGTAACCGTCGAAATCGGCCATGTAGATTTCTTTGTTGCCCGTGGTGGTTGATACAAATGCGATCCGAGTATTGAAAATCCCTTCGGTGCCTGTGAGATGATGTATGATTTCGTTGCAAAATCTACGTATTATTTTACGCCCGTCGTCAATGTGGCCGGTATATCGTTTCCCTATAATCAGACGTCTGCCAAAGGTGTCAAAAAGACGGAGTTCTATCTTTAGAACCCCGTTCTTGTAACTGATTCCTCCGTTGATCAACAATTCCGCACCAATAGATCGCCAGTTATCAAATTTAATCAAATCCCTGGTCAGTTCAGCTTTCTGTGGGTCTACCAGAAAGCTGTCAGGATCAAGTAGCTTGAAAAAGCCGGTAAATGAGAGTGTATCTCCCAGTAATTCGGCAAGTTCTTTCACCAGGTCCTGGTGCCTATTGTCACGCCCTAAGTCTTTAAATATAGGTATTGCTGTTGGGATTTTTTTTAGATAGGGAGAATTAATATCGATGTATACCCTTGCGGCTACCGGAAATGCCACGATAGATATGAGGAAGGTAAGGCTGACGGAAAGTATTAATCTTTTTTTATTCCACATATGATTATTGACTTACACTTTTTTGCAATTCAGAAAGGTTAAACCTGAAACCGACTTCATAATAAGGGCGTGGATATCCTTCAGGCAGAGGGGGAAGGGGGCTGGCCTTTTTGATTGCCCTGAAGACTGAATCGTCAAAAAAATTGTTTCCTGACCTTTCTTCAAACCACAAGTCTCTTATTTGACCATCTTTCATGATCTTTGTTATGATTGTTGCTTCAAGGTTGGTTCTCCCCTGTGCCAATTGATTCGAGAATGCCCATTGTTTTTGGATTTGATGCCATATCTCGGCGTTATAGATATCCAGAAGCTGCAAATCTCTTGCCTTGTCAGCCACACCTTTAACTACCCCTTCCTCCTGAGCTGCGACTTGCTCTTTTAATTTGTTTATGGCTGCCACCACCTGCCTAGACCTTGAGCGTGGAAGTTCTTTTTCGATTTGCTCTATAGCGGTCTTGACCGCTTTGTTTGATTTGTATGTTCTCTTTTTCAATGACTTCTTGACACTTAAGGGTTTTTTTGTCAGGGATACCTTTTTACTGACAGTTGTTTTTGTGCTCTTTTTTGATCTTAGTTCAGGTCTTTGAGCTGTTTTCTCCGGCAGGGCGCTTGCAAGAGGCGATTTTTGAACCACTTTGGATGGAACTGCCCCTCGCGGTTTTGCTGCAGGGAGGGTTACCAGATCGACCTTGACCGCTTTTGGCATAAAATTCGGACGAGGGCCTAACTTCGGGGTGAAAATAACAGCCGTGAATAAAACAAGATGACATGCCGCCGCAAGAACAGCCATCCGGATCAGTATCCGGTTTTCTCTGATGGTATCTTCCGGAAAGTAATAGAGCTGCTCATGTGTCATCGAAAAATCAGTCTAAGCCTTTTGTTTCTTGAAGTGGCTCTGTGACCATACCGAGTTTTTCAATACCCGCGTTTTTGATCTCGGACATTACCCTAACAACAGTGCCGTACGGTACACCCTTATCAGCACGTAGATAGACTCCCACGCCTGAACGGCCCTCGCGTATCTTTTTCAATTTTGATTGAAGCCCATCCAATGTTACTTTGTAATCATTTATAAAAATTTGTTGTACTCTGTCGATCGTGACAATCAATGGTTCCTCTCCAAGAGGGAGCCCCTCTGACGTTGTTTGTGGGAGTGAAACATCCACCCCTTGCATCATCATGGGGGCGGTAACCATAAAGATGATCAATAGAACCAACATTACATCTACAAAGGGAGTAACGTTGATTTCCGACATCAAATTTTTGTCGTTATTCAACCCTTCCATTTTTTTGAGCTTGAGCCATATTCCTTTCGATCAGATTAAGAAAATCAGCTGCAAAATTGTGTAATTCAGAATCTATGGTGCGAATCCTATTGGTAAAATAGTTAAAAGCCACTACTGCCGGTATGGCTGCTGCAAGCCCTGCGGCAGTAGCAATAAGCGCCTCGGAGATTCCTGGGGCCACTGTTGCTAAGTTGGCCGAACCCTTCAGCCCAATTCCGTGGAAGGCATTCATGATGCCCCATACAGTACCAAAAAGACCGACAAAAGGGGCTGTATTTCCGGTGGTGGCCAAGAAAGTGAGCATTCGATTCAAGCGGGTCAATTCTGTGGTGACTGCTCTTTTCAGAGTTCGGTTTACATTATCTATGACCATATTCTCACTTTGTTCGAGAGTGCCCTGGGAAGACGTGTCTAGTGACGATTCTTTTGACTGAAGTTTATAAAGCCTCCCCCATTCCCTGTATCCGATTCTAAAGATTCGCGCAATAGGACAGAATTTCATATTTTTTGCTTCTTTCAAGACATGCAACAGGTCATGGCTTTTCCAGAAAGTGTCAACAAAATGATTCGACTCCTTTTGAGCCTTTCTAAGATAAGTATATTTGGAGAATATAATGGTCCAGGAAATAACTGAAAAAAGGAGGAGGAGGAAAAGGACAAGCTGGACCATTGGCCCTGCATTTAATACCATGTGGATAATGTTTGTATTGGCGGATATATCCATATAAAAAAACCTTCCGTAAACTATGGTTACGAATTTGCGAAAATGCCGGTCCGCTTTGCGACCAGTTCTTGCAAAAAACAGACCTAACCCGGATTATTTTCGAAGACCTTTCACAAGGCCGTTGCCTTTGTGTAATATGAAATTTATATAACCTGGTCGTAAGTGTCAAGGCTTTTGCAGGCTTTTTGCGGAACCATCAAAATTGCAATTTGCCGGAATTTCTGGTATCAATTTTACTAAGAATGGTTTTAACATGTCAAAATCACGGAAAAAAGGTGATAACAGGGCTGATCTTCTTCTGCAGCAGCTCTGGTATATAAAGAATTCCTCCGGTATGAGTATGGTTATTCCTACACTCGATTCAGAGCTTCCCGGCTTTATCGCTCTTGAGAATGATTTAAGATAAAAGATCCCCGCAAAAAAAGGTTGATATGCGACAAATGAATACAACGGAACATTTAATGAGAAGGGCTGTGTCGGAAGGGATATTCCCTGGCGCTGTTCTTCTCGTGTCCAATGAGACCGATCAGGTTATCTTTGATGCTTATGGGGTAGCACGTATCGATCCGGAAAGGAGAATGACCAGGGAGACTGTTTTTGACCTGGCTTCGTTGACCAAACCATTGGCGACTACACTGGGCGCAATGATATTGGTTCAGAGAGGAGAATTGTCTCTTGACCAAGAGATCGGTACAATTGTGCCCGCATTTAATGGTACGGACAAAGAAAGAGTTACCATCAAACAGCTTCTTGCACACAATTCAGGGCTTCCGGACTATCGGCCTTATTATAAGAGACTTATGACATTTCCTCCGGAACGCAGAAAAGAGGGGCTGGAAGAAATGCTGTTGCCCGAGAGACTGATTGCAACTCCCGGTACGCAAACGGTTTACAGTGACATCGGATTCATGATTTTGGGGTGGGTGATGGAAGTTGTCTCAACAATGCCCTTGAATCTTTTTATAGAAGAGACTATTTACCACCCATTGGGCCTTCAAAACCTTTTCTTTCTCCCCCTGGATTCTGAAAAACCACGGCCTCATATCGACTTTGCCGTTACAGAGGAGTGTCAGTGGAGGAAAAAAGTCCTGGAAGGGGAGGTACATGATGACAACGCCTATGCCATAGGTGGAGTGGCCGGGCATACAGGTTTGTTTGGTACTGCGCAGGATATCCACCGGCTCCTTGTTGAACTTTTGAATACCTACCACGGGAGGCCGAATAGCGGATTGTTTCACCCTGAGACGTTACGTACTTTTTTTCAACGTCAACCTTCAGGACGGGCTCTTGGTTTTGATACACCCACACAACCGGGGTCCAGCAGCGGCCGCCATTTTTCTGAATGTAGTGTGGGGCACTTAGGCTACACAGGCACTTCGTTCTGGATCGACCTGAAGCGTTCGATTATTGTGATCCTATTGACGAACCGTGTTCATCCAACAAGGGATAATGATAAAATCAAGACATTTAGACCGATTATACATGATGCGGTAATGGAAGAGCTGGAGTAATGGAGTAGTGGAGTAATGGAGTAGTGGGAAAAAAGAATATCCAACACTCCAGTACTCCAACACTCCAATGAATTCAAGCTGCCCCAGCATGAACGGTTCTGGATGAAAGGAGTATTTTATGGCAAAATTGAACAAAACTATCGGCTTTATCGGGGCTGGAAACATGGCTGAGGCGATCATAAACGGCTTGCTGCAATCAGGGGTTTCCAGGCCGGAACATCTGGTTGCAAGTGATGTTAGTGCGAGTCGTTGTGCGTATATGGCCGAAAGATACGGTATTCAGATAGGAGAGGATAATATTTCTGTATTTAACCGATGCGAGGTTATCGTGCTTGCGGTAAAACCACAGCATATGAATGAGGTCCTTGAAGGAATTGCAAAGGATTCTAATTATGCTGTGACGGAGAGAAAGGTTGTGGTCTCCATTGCCGCTGGTGTTCCACTGCAAAGGATTGAGAGGTACCTTTATGCTTCTATGGATGAGAAAGAGAGATCGAAACTTCCTATTGTACGAGTAATGCCCAATACACCTGCCTTGGTTCAGGCAGGGATGGCAGGGATGGCAGGGAATAGATATGCAAAAAAGGAGGATTTAAAGGCGGTTCGTACTGTTTTGGAGGCAATAGGAAAGGTGATCGAATTTGATGAGGCCAGCTTGGATGCGGTTACAGCGTTGAGTGGCTCCGGGCCGGCATATATCTTTTATTTAGTGGAATCATTGGTCGCAGCCGGCAAATCCCTGGGGCTTACTGAATCCGATTCCCTGACACTGACCCTTGAAACCATAAAGGGGGCGGTGAAACTCATGGAGGAGACCAGAGAGCCGGCAGAACTTCTCCGTAAGAAGGTGACCTCTCCGGGAGGAACAACCGAGGCCGCGTTTAAGGTATTGGAAGGAAACAGGGTTAAAGAAATCATTGTAGAAGCGCTTCAGGCGGCAGCCAATCGTTCCCGAGAATTATCTAAATAAATCTCAATAAATCAAATCGTCATGCCGAAAAAAAGAATATCGAAGACTTTTTGCAAAATCTTCTAAATCAGAAATTTGAAAACCGGCTTTTAGTTACAGTAACTATGGAGCGAGCCCTCCGGGGCGTAGGCCCTACGGGCCGGAGGGCGGAAAAAACGGCAATCCCGCCAAGGCGGGACCTTGCTCCAGAATATGGAATGTCCGGACGTAGATAACAAAATGAGGTTTCAAATTTCTGTAAATACGTTTTTAGCCTACACTGGTAGAATTTTGAAAAGGTGCAAAAGATGGACAAGGGCATGATTTCGTATGAAAATTAAAGACATCTTGGTTGTGGATGATGATCGTGTTGCCAGGACGATTATAGAAGATATCCTTGTCGGAGAAGGATTCTCAGTTCGACATGCGGTAGATGGCAAGGATGCATTAGGTGCAATCCGATCAAAAGCCCCTGATGCAATTTTTACCGATCTTGTTATGCCGAAGATCAGTGGGGAGGAACTTGTTCGGCATGTACGAGAGATGCCGGGAATGGATGACGTACTGATTGTTGTTGTGACCGCAACGATTTCCGAACAACAAGAGGTTTTACGCGATCTTCCGGCAAACGCCTTTATTCCCAAGTCGCCTCCGGAAACCTTGCATGAAAACATACTGTCGATTTGCAGGCAGCTTAAGGAATCAGGAACAATTTCGATGCCCCTATCAGATGAGACTGCCCCCAGATTGCCTCCGCGGCGGATAGTAAAAGAGTTGCTGGCTTCCCGGGAATATCAAGAGACGATTATCGAGAAATTAAGCGAAGGTCTTGTTATTCTTGATATCGATTTTCGGATTCTCAAAGTTAATTCAATGGCCGCGCGCTTTTTGGGGAAGGATGCGGCAGACCTTATCGGTCACTCCTTTTCAGAAAGTTTTGCAAATGAGGGGAAAGAGCGAGTAGAAGATGTTTTAACAGGGTTATTCACAAGAGAGGACTCAAAAGACAAGAGGATAACCGTTACTCACAACAACCGTATATTCGATCTGAAATTTTCCAATTTTGTTGATCAGATTAGCCAAAGGGGCACGGCAGGTCTTGTCCTTATTGAGGATATAACCGAACGGAAGTTCCTGGAGAACACACTTCGTGATTCAGAGGAACAATATAGGAGCATTGTTAATTCGGTTCCGGATATAATATACCATCTGGATTCAGAGGGGCGATTTCTGTTTGTGAACCTCGCTGTGGAGAGCCTCGGATATAGTCGTGAGGAACTTATTGGAAAGAGCTTCCTTGAAATTGTACACCCGGACGATGCGGAAAAGGCGAAATATACCTTTCATGAAAGAAGAATAAAGCGGCGTGAGTCAAAGGGAGTAGAACTGCGCCTGTCGCCGAAAGAGGCAAAGGAGACCCGGATTTACAACGTGCGGAATATGTCCGTGGAGGTTAAAGCGAGAGGATTATACGACGTCCCGGACCATGATATTCATAATCAAAGGAAGACGCTTATAGGTACCCAGGGTATTGCTCATGACATTACCGACCGCAAAAGGATGGAGAGTGTACTTATCAAGGCAAAAGAGGATTGGGAGCTAACCTTTGATGCGATAACAGACCTGGTGATGCTTTTGGATAAGGAGCACCGCATTGTTAGGATTAATAAGGCTGCCGCCAATGCGCTTGGCGCTTCTAAGGAGGAGATATTGGGGAGACAATGTTACGAAGTGATACATAACTGTATGCATCCTATTGCGGGATGTCCGCTACAGAGGACTACGCGTGACCAGCTCCCCCATTCACGGGAGATCGAAGAATCGAATTTAGAAGGCGTTTTCATATGCTCCACATCACCAATACAAGACAAGAAAGGCGAGATATTAGGATACACTCATTCTTTGAAGGACATAACTGAACGGAAGCGGCTGGAGGCCCAATTTCATGAGGCCCAAAAGATGGAGGCGATAGGTACATTGGCCGGTGGGATAGCTCACGATTTCAATAACCTGTTGATGGGTATCCAGGGGTATACTTCTTTGATGCTTCTTAAGATTGATACGGTTCATCCGCATTTTGAAAAGTTAAAAAAGATAGAAGATCAGATAAAAAGTGCTTCTGAACTGACCAATCAACTTCTTGGGTTCGCCCGTGGCGGCAAATATCAGGTCCTCCCTATAGATCTTAATAAATTAGTAACAAAAAGTGTCGAGATGTTTAGGAAGACCAAAAAGGAGATCGTTGCCCACACGAAAGTGAGTGAGGAACTTATAATTATTGAGGGTGATCAATATCAGGTTGAACAGGTTTTTTTGAATTTGTATGTAAATGCGTGGCAGGCCATGCCAAAAGGCGGCGATTTATTTGTTGAAGTGAATCCCGTGATTGTCGAGGCAAGCGATGCCGAGGTTTATGAGATAGAACCGGGGCGGTATGTTCGAATATCTGTTCGTGATACCGGCATCGGCATGGACCAGGAGACGCGGGCAAGGATTTTTGAACCTTTCTTTACAACAAAGGAGATGGGACGGGGGACCGGCCTTGGGTTGGCATCGGTATACGGAATTGTGAGAAACCATCATGGTGCAATAGAGGTGGAAAGCGAAGTAGGTAAGGGAAGCACTTTCCACATCTATTTTCCCATTTCCGAAAAGGCGCTGGAGGAAGAAAAAACGACAACGGATGAGATCATAAAAGGAGGAGGAACAATCCTGCTGGTTGATGACGAGGAAATTGTTTTAGATGTTGGTTCGGAATTACTTGCATCCCTGGGATATACAGTAATCAAAGCATCAAGTGGAAAAGAGGCCGTGGATATTTATCGTGATAAGAAGGATGAACTTGATCTGGTTGTTCTTGACATAGTAATGCCAGGGATGGGGGGTGGAGAGACCTATGATGTGTTGAGGGGGATCAAATCAAACGTTAAAGTCATCCTTTCAAGCGGGTACAGTATAGACAAAAAGTCAGACGATATTATTACAGGCGGGGTGAAAGACTTTCTTCAGAAACCTTTTAATATAGAAGCCCTGTCACAAAAGGTCAAAGAGGTGTTGGTAGGTCAGTAAATCCAGTCGTTCACAAAAGACTTTTTACGAAGCCTTCAAACTATGACAGTTTCGTAACAAGTTTTCAATTCGCTTGTTTGGTCACTTGATAAGGCTCTCATTTAACATTGATCATTTAACATTTGTCATCTGTCCCCGCCGTGGCGGGGGTAAATGCCCAATGATCGATGATCAATGATAGATGATAAGACCAAAATAAGCTCATCAAAGACTTTTTACGAAACTGTCAAACTATAAGCGCCCCTCTTTTTTCATCCGCTCCATATAGTCACGGATTAATGACACGAGAAGCGGTGTTAGCGTGATCAAGGCTATGAGGTTGGGAATGGCCATAAGCCCGTTCATGGCATCGCAAAAATCGATTACCACACTTAGATGGATCACAGAACCGAGGAAGATAAAGCCGACGTAGATCCAGCGATAGGGTATCACAGCTTTTTTGCCGAAAAGATAATCAACAGCCCGATCCCCATAGTAGGACCAGGAGACAAGGGTGGAAAAAGCGAAAAAGATAATAGCCAGGGAGACCACCTTGCCGGAGCCAGGGATTCCCATGTCAAAAGCCGCGCTCGTAAGTTTGCCTTTGACACTTACGGTCTCATATGCGCCGGTACATATGATGACAAGCGCAGTAATGGTACAGACAACAATGGTGTCGATAAATGGGCCGAGCATAGCCACCAGTCCCTGGCGGATTGGTTCCCGGGTCCTTGCCGCTCCGTGGGCCATGGCCGCGGAACCGAGCCCTGCCTCATTGGAGAAAAGCCCCCGGGCGACGCCCGAACGGATTACTCCACCTAAAAGACCGCCGGTAACGGATTCCGGCGCTGTAAAGGCATATTGAAAGATCAGACCTAATCCGTGAGGGATAGTAGCTGCGTTTTTGAGCAAGATAAAAAGCCCTGCCACTATATAGAAGACGCACATAAAGGGGACGATCTTACTCGCAACGTTTGCAATACGTCTAATCCCGCCCAGAATGACAACAGCTACGATGATTGCCGCCAACAGCCCTACTATCACGTTAACCGTGCCCGAAGATTGGGCATTATAGCCGTAGAGGATTGTATTGACCGCCGCCGCCACATTGTTGATCTGGAACATATTGCCTATGCCGAGGCTTGCAGCAGCCGTAAAGGCGGCAAATAGGACGGCCAGCCATTTGAACGAGGGTCCCATGCCCATCTCGATATAGTGCATCGGGCCTCCATGGGCCTCGCCTGTTTCATCAATTCTTCGAAAGTGCACGGCAAGGGCGCAGCAGCCAAACTTGGTTGCCATTCCCACAAGAGCGGTAATCCACATCCAAAAAACCGCACCAGGCCCGCCAACCAGTATGGCAGCGGCAACACCTACGATATTCCCTGTGCCGATGGTCGCGGAAAGTGCGGCAGAAAGAGCGCGGAAAGGGCTGATCTCTCCCGGGTCGTCAGCTTTGTCGAAGTGGCCCCTCAGGACCTTTATTCCGTGACGAAAACCCCGGATCTGAATGAATGCCGTGCGTACTGTAAGGTAGAGCCCTGTCCCTACCAGGAGGATCATTAGGGGAGGACCCCAGATAAAAGAATCGATTTTTGCAATTATACCGGCAAGGTCCATGTCCATTTATTTATAATGGTTGTACCTTCCCGTCAATAATGAAAAGATAGAAGAGATAGTCACTCCAACAAAAAAGAACCATCAACATTGCCATGATGCCCGGACAATGGTTCCTTCTCCCTTGTTGGATTCAATCGAAAAAGCTCCCCCTGAAAGTTCGGTTCGCTCCTTCATGCTCGTAAGGCCAAATCCCCCCCTGGAATTCTTCACAGACCGCACATGTTCAACATCAAAGCCAACCCCATTGTCCTCTATGGCCAATTCTATCTTGCCGTCTATCGCTCTTAGCGAAATCCGCATAAGATCTGCTTTGGCATATTTAGCGACATTGTTAGAGGCTTCCTGCAAGACTCTAAAAATAACAACCTTCATAGGCTCAGGCACATCCTTTTCTCCTATGTTCATATGTTTTTCGACATGGATACCTGAATAGAGTTTTTCAAATTCCTCGCAAAACCACGAAATAGTGGCTACGATGCCGAGATCATCCAATAGGGATGGACGTAAGTCTGACTGGAGTCTTCGGACTTCTTGCATGGTTTGCCGAACCATGAGCATAATGATTTCCAGTGGTTCGACATTAGGACCAGCCTTATAGTGATCTGACTGCCTAAGAATGTTATCCAACCGAAACTTGATGGCTGTCAGGGAGCTTCCGATGCTATCATGTAGTTCCCGAGAGATCCTTTTTCTTTCATTTTCCTGGGCTGATATCAGCTCGGAGGAGAGAAATCGCAGTTGACTCTCCGATTTCCGGAGGGCTGCCTCCGACCTCATCCGCTCTTCTATTTCGATTCTTAATTGCTTGTTTGCTATCACCAGGTCAGTAGTACGCTCCTCCACGCGCCGTTCCAGCTCATTGCGAGATCTTCGCAGGGCCTCCTCTGCCCGCTTACGTTCAGTAATCTCCAGGGTGAGTTCGACCATACCCAAAATATCGCCATTCCCGTCTCGAACCGGATAGCCCTGTATGTACCAGGATCTCCCGTTCGAGGTAGTCTTTTCTACTGCTTGTGGGTGTCCAGTCTCCCAAGCCTCCGCCACCGGGCAGTCTTCACAAGGACTATAGCGCTCAGCCCATATCTCATAACAGTGACGGCCTACCAATTCCTCTCGTGTCGCACCCACCGATTCGCATGCTGCCCGGTTGGCCCATAGAACTCTCATCTTCATATCGTGGTATACTACATGCTCCAGCAGGCTGTCGAGAATCGCTTCCTTTTCCTGTTCTGCCCGTTTCAGGGCCTCCTCTGCCCGCTTTCGCTCGGCAATTTCATTATTCAACTGTTCATTGGTCTTTTTCATTTCCCCAACCAGTTCCTCAAGGCGTTTTTTTTGCCGGTCAAGTGATAAAAAGACTTTTACCTTATTCAGCAATAATTTCGGATTGTACGGCTTGGTGATAAAATCGACTGCCCCGGATTCATACCCTTTGAATATATGGGACTCATCTGTATAAACAGCCGACAGAAAAATTATGGGGAGATCTCTGGTTTTATCTTCATTTCTTATAAATTCCGCCAATTCATATCCATCCATCTTCGGCATTTTCACATCCAGAATCGCCAGGGCAAAGTCATTGTACAAGGACGCTCTAAGAGCATCATTGCCATCAGTTGCTTTTATGATCTCTGCAT
>DAOVGD010000061.1 GCA_030672555.1 Desulfobacterales bacterium | reverse complement strand
GGGATGAGCTTGGACGGTTTCGTTGATAAAGAGACATTCGCGCGATTTAAAGAAGGGACACAGGACCGGCTTAGAGGGATAGATGAGCGATATGAGGTTGTCTTTCGCAGACCGGACGGAAAACTTCGAGATGTCGACCTGCACGCAACCCCACTGTATTCAGCAGATGGAAGTTATTATGGCACGCTCGGACTCGCTGTTGACATCACAGAACGAAAAAGACTGGAAGGTCACCTTGTTCAGGTGCAAAAGATGGAGGCAATAGGGACCTTGGCAGGAGGGATCGCGCACGACTTCAATAATATTCTGGGTGGGATACTGGGGTATGCCTCTTTGTTAAAAATGTCGTTGGAACCAGGATCAAAGGAGCGTCGTTACATAGATCAGATCGAAAAGGCCGGGAACCGGGCCGCAGAATTGACTGCCCAGCTTTTGGCCTTTTCACGTAAAGGGAGATACGAAGTAGGTCCTGTAAATGTTTTGCAGCTTATTGAAAAAATATTGACGTTATTCTCCCGAACCATTGACAAAAGTATAAAGGTTACAACTTCTCTCCAGGAAGATCTAATGATAGAAGGGGACAGACATCAACTGGAACAGGCGATTATGGGGGTCTGTATTAATGCGGTGCAGGCCTTAGAAGAGAGAGGGGAAAAGAGAGAAGAGGGTTGGGGCCCCACGTTGACAATCGAAACTAAAGAGGCGGAATTGGATCAAACCTTCTGTCAAAAGCATTTGGGGGCTAAGCCTGGCAAGTATGTATTGGTGAGCGTTACTGATACCGGAACCGGCATGGATCAAGAAACCCTCGGAAGGATATTTGAGCCGTTCTTTACCACCAAAGATGTGGGAGAGGGGACCGGCTTGGGATTATCGATGGTCTATGGGATTGTAAAAAACCATGGGGGGTATGTTGATGTTTACAGTGAGCTTGGCCAGGGCACTACTTTGTCGGTTTATCTTCCGATAATGGTCAAGAAGGAGAAAGAGGAAAAGAGCAAAGAGAAATTAGAAGAACAGGTAATAGCAGGCTCGGGGACCATTTTGATCGTCGACGATGAAGATGTGGTTCGCGAAGCCATGAAAGAGATGTTGGAAAGCGTAGGTTATAAGGTGTTAGCTGCGATAAACGGCAAAGAAGCGGTAGATCTTTATCAATTGATATTGGATAACAACGAAAAAGTTGATCTGGTAATATTGGATATGAACATGCCGGTTATGGGAGGGCGTGAGGCCTTTCATCAGATGAAACGTCTTAACCCGAATGTAAGAGTTCTTCTGGCGACAGGGTTGGGGAGGAGCGCGGACGCGCATGCTATGTTGGATAGCGGAGTGGCCGGGTTTGTCTACAAGCCCTTTTCGATGGCAAAATTGAGCAAAAAAGTTCGGGAGGTATTGGAAGGTGGTCGGGATGAGAGGATTTGAACCTCCGACCTTACGGTCCCGAACCGTACGCGCTACCAGACTGCGCTACATCCCGACAGATTAGAGCAGAGGGCAAAGAGCGTAGAGCAGAGAGAAGAATGTTGATTCCTTTACTCTTTGCTCTATGCCAACCGCTGACATGATATATGTTACCCGCCCCTTAATTGTCAACGGCTTTTTTAATCATACCCAAATAAATCCGAAATCCGAATATCGGGATTGGGTCGAGTAGTTGAATGGTTGAGTTGTCGAGTAGGTAAGGTTGCCCACTTGACTACTCGACTACTTGACCAGTTAACTAATTTCAAGCAAAAGGATCTTCCAGCACTATCGTCTCCTCCCTGTCCGGACCTACCGAAACGATTCGAATAGGGGTTTTTGTCAGCTCTTCTATTCGTCTTAGATAATTCTTAGTATTTTCAGGAAAATCGTCAAACTCTTTTATCCCGCTGATATCTTCCGACCACCCGGGTAGTTCTTCGTAAACCGGCTCACACTCTTTCAGTATGTTGAGGGTATTCGGAAATTCTGTGAGGAGATCATTTTTATAGCGGTATCCTGTACAGACCTTAACCGTTTCTAATCCGTCCAGGACATCGAGTTTTGTGATAGTCAGCCCGGTCAGGCTGTTAATCCGAACTGCATTACGTACCACTACTGTGTCAAGCCACCCGCATCGACGCCTTCTCCCTGTAGTGGCGCCAAACTCAGCGCCTCGTTCTTGAATTGTGTCTCCGACTGCATCAAGGAGTTCTGTAGGGAACGGTCCGGCGCCAACACGTGTCGTATATGCCTTTACAATGCCGAGGACCTTGTCGATCTGCGTGGGGCCGACACCTGCTCCGCTGCACGCATTTCCCGCCGTGGTATTGGAAGAAGTAACGTACGGATAGGTGCCGTGATCAATATCGAGATGTGTACCCTGGGCCCCTTCAAAAAGCAGCTTTTTATTATCACTAATCGCTTTTTGTATGGCAACGGATACATTGGTTACATAAGGGCGTATCTGTTCGCCATACTCAAGATACTCATCCAGAATTGATTGACTGTCGAGCATCGTATCAGACTTGAGATATTCTCTTAAATAAAAGTTTTTTTCATCAATTACAGCAGAGAGTTTTTGCTTAAAACTATCAGGATCGACAAGATCGATTACCCGAATCCCTTTACGAACGATCTTGTCCTCATAACAGGGGCCGATCCCTCTCCCCGTGGTCCCTATCTTTGCGTCCCCTTTCAGTAGCTGTTCTCTTCCGTGGTCGATCAATTTGTGATACGGCATAATAATATGGGCGGTTTCGCTGATCAAAAGCTTGCCCGGTTCAACGGCAATACCACGATCTTTTAATGTCTTGATCTCATCGAGCAAAACACGTGGATCAAGCACTACGCCGTTTCCTATAAGGCAGGTCTTGTCAGTATGGAGAATGCCTGAAGGAATAAGATGGCAGATAAACTGTTGCCCGTTTATAACCAGTGTGTGTCCGGCATTATTGCCGCCCTGAAAACGGATAATCATGTCCGCAGATTCCGCCAAGAGGTCGACAACCTTTCCCTTGCCCTCATCACCCCATTGAGTCCCGATAACCACAACATTAGCCATTTCTTTCACTCCTTACGAGCTCTCTTAGAAAATGTAGCGCAGCCCTTCAGGGCTGCTGTATTAAGCAAGGCTACCTGTCGAGAGCCTCAAGGTCGAACGAAAGCCTTGCGCTACCCACTTGACCTCTCGACGACTTGACCACTTAACAATTTTTTGCACACAGTCTGCTTTTGTATCGAACAATGTACGGAATGTCAATGGTGATTAGGGGTTGTCACAAGACCAAGTCATTCTCTCACATAACATATTGAAACAACATTTATTTATGTAAAGTTTCAGATTCTCACGCAAAGGCGCCAAGCTCGCAAAGAAAAAAATAAAACTTAGCGTCTTTGCGCCTTTGCGTGAGGCAATATTTTTAAAATAGTGTTATTCTCCAAATTTATGCTCGACTTTGACGTTGCCGTGGGGGTTGTCAGATTTTCACATTTTGCAAAGGTCTCGTTGTGTCTTGAAGAAGGATTGCATAATTTCACGACATCTTTCTTCCAGGACGCCCCCGGTCACTTCTATGGTATGATTCAAACGTGGATCAGAGGAGAGGTCATATAATGATCCTGCCGCTCCCCATTTAGGAGCCTTTGTTCCATAAACGAGTCGAGGAACACGTGCGTGAATTAAGGCGCCCATGCACATCGGGCAAGGCTCAACCGTTACATAAAGAATAGAAGATATTAGCCGGTAATTACGTATCTTTTGGCCTGCCTCCCTAAGCGCAACTATCTCTGCATGGGCAGTGGGGTCGCATGTGCTGATAGTCTGGTTGTGTCCTTTTCCCAAAATCGTTCCATTCTGCGAAACGAGGACCGCGCCAACGGGCACCTCCGAAAGCTGAGCCGCTTTTTCCGCTTCAAGGAGGGCGAGGAGCATGAATTTTTCGTCTTGTTCCCGTGTCATGTGCTTATTATTACCGCAAAGACGCAAAGGGCGCAAAGTATTAGAGTTTATTCCCTTTTTTATCAAGTTATTCTTTGCGTTCTTTGCGTCTTTGCGGTGAAGTAAATGGTTGCTAAGAGGATTTTTTGTATTAACTTGACAGATTCCCCAAAAGATATTATCGATATATTTTTCAACGCGCCCATAGCTCAGTGGATAGAGTGCCGGACTACGAATCCGTAGGTCGCAGGTTCGAATCCTGCTGGGCGCACCAGTCAAAGCAAGGGGTTAGGGGTGTTCGGGCGACAGCCCAAATATGCCTGCCCCCTTTTCTAATTGTGAGTCTATTCCTGCAACCACCCCCGGAGACATTTACGACGGTCGAGCTCTTCTTGTCAACGGTCAACTTCATCTTGGCCGCCCGAACCATCAGATAGTGGCCACAATAGTGGCCAAAATCCTTTGACAATTTGTATTGTTGCAACGTATTATAGATAAAACGAAATAGAACCAAGCAGGGGTGTGTTATGAAGAAGATAAAAAAATATTTACTCATATCCACCGTCGTTATACTATGTGCGGGAATGGTAATTCCTGCCATGTCGTCAGCGTCAGATATGGAGAACAAGTCTGCTATGAGGAATGAATCAGAAATAATCCGGCTGCCTGAACCCAAGTATGATAGCAAGACCTCGATCGAAAAGGCTTTGCTTGAGAGAAGGTCGGTGAGAGATTACAAAGATGTTCCACTGACACTCGCGGAAGTAGGACAACTCCTTTGGGCCGCACAGGGGATTACAGACCGTAGAGGCTTCAGAACCGCTCCTTCGGCAGGGGCTCTTTATCCACTGGAGCTTTATGTTGTTGCCGGAAATGTGAACGATCTTCCCGATGGAATCTATAAGTATAGACCTTACGGCCATGAACTGATAAGGGTCGCACATGGCGATAAATGGACCGAATTGTGTAATGCTGCCCTTGGTCAATCTCCAGTCAGGGACGCTGCCGCCGTTATCGTATTTTCAGCGGTCTATGAGCGAACAACCAGAAAATATGGACAAAGGGGGATACAATATGTGTATATAGAGGTGGGGCATGCCGCCCAAAACATTTGTCTTCAAACAGTTTCATTAAATCTCGGAACGGTAACTATAGGGGCTTTTTATGATGATAGGGTGAAGAGGATTCTGAATATGCCGAAAAGAGAAGAACCATTGTACATAATGGCCGTTGGAAGGAGGTAAGATATAGGCGAAAAGGCTTATCCTTTTGAAACTGCCTCATTTTAACCGCCCTTTCAGCGCCCGATAATCTATTTTGCCTGTACCCAGGACCGGGATTTCTTTTAGCTTAATGACCTGCCGGATGTTGTGTAATGCGCTTAGCCCGGCATCGCGAATATAGTTGTTTACTTTTGCCCGGTCCGTCTCTTTGACCGTAAACAGCACCAGTTCCGGGCTCTCCTCGCTTGGTGTTGCTTCAACAGCAATGCCCGGTCCTTCGTCTCTGTCGCTGGCAAAATGAGGTAACAGTACCTCCTCAATGGCTGGGAGCGAGATCATCTCTCCTCCCAGCTTAACGAAGCGTTTCAGACGGCCGCAAAAAGTCAGTACCCCGTTGTTGTCTTCAGTTACCAGATCTCCGGTGCGGTACCATTGTTTCCCGTCGTATTCAACAAACGGTGGTTCACCGTCATAATTCAGATACCCGCTGAACACGCTGGGTCCACGAACCAGAAGCATTCCTACCTTGTTTTTGCCGACCTTTTCTCCCGACTCGACATCAACGATGACATGTTCAAATGAGGGCAGTACCTTACCGATAGTATACGGCTTTGGAGAGTCTTCCGGATTGGCGGAGACAATGGGCGAGCATTCGGTTACTCCGTATCCTTCGAGGAGTTTTACATGCGGGCAGCGTTCGTTGAGGACTTTGTACACTGAATTCGGGCATTTTTCAGCTCCGCTGATGGCTAATCGCAGCGTATTGAGTTGCTTGTTGCTCGATGCCAGCGTTATGCCATTGAGAAACGTAGGTGTGCCAACCATCATCGAGACTTTGTACTTCTCGATCAGCCGTGCAATTGTTGGCGCCTCGGTCGGGTTGGGGTGATATACCGTACGCAGGCCCATGCATAGCGGCAGAACCATTGTCGTAGTGATTCCAAATGAGTGAAACGGCGGGAGCATACCGATCATTACGTCGTTTTCGCGAATAGTTGCCATCAATGGGATATCCCGTATATTGGCCATGATATTCTCGTGCGAAAGCGGCACGGCTTTTGGCAGAGTTTCAGACCCGCTGGTAAACAGGATAACAGCAGTGTCGGCTACATTTACCTGTTCTAATGACGACCAACTGAGATGACTTTTGCAAGACGCCCATAGCTTGGACTCAAAAGAGATCTTCTTACGAAAACCCTCCATAAACATAAACCGGTTGCTTATTTCGTCCAGATTGATGCCTTGTGCTTCCAGTCTGCTGACCAGCGCCTTAGCAGTCAGTACATGCCGGACACCGATCAGGTTGAGCGAATGGGCCATGTTCCGAGACCCTGCCGTCCAGTTAACCATGACCGGCGTTTTTCCGGCAAATAATGTGGCAAGATAGACAATATTTGCACCTACCGACGCAGGGAGCATGATCCCTACATGGGTGCCTGGAAGCTGTTG
>DAOVGD010000047.1 GCA_030672555.1 Desulfobacterales bacterium | reverse complement strand
TCTAAAATTCTCACGCAAAGGCGCAAAGTCGCTAAGGTTTTCTTTTTTGTCCTTTGCGGTCTTTGCGGCTTTGCGTGAGTCTTCAACCTCCTGGAACTATGTTGCTCTCTTATGTTCGCATCGACTTTGACGTTTCCCTGCTCCCCAAATCCACCACCTATTTAAAATATCGAGGAGGTTTTTTATTTTTTTGATGGTGGATCGGGGAAAATCGAATCCAGAGCTATTTTCTTTTTAACTCTTCTATCTTTCTTCTTATATGTTTCTTTTCGGACCACCTTCGGAAAGCTCCGATCAATCCATGTCGATAAGCTCGATCTATTCTTTCCTCATTAAAGCGGAGCCCTTCTTCGCCTTGCATAGCCTTTTGTAAACAAGCCTTTAGGTGAGTACAAGAAAAACAACTGTTAGCAATTGTACGAAAGCCGCTTTCATCAACCGGGAATACAATATCCAAGCTGCCAAAACATGAAGAGCCGGAAGAGCTGTCTTTATGCTTCATGGTTTTTCCACCTGTTTTGCAAGTGGCTCACTGGTTGTCCAATTCGTCCTTAAGGCTCCGCATCATGAGAGTCTTAAGGGCTACCTTTGGGTCAAGGTCGTCATACAACATGTGATAAGTTTGCTCTACAATGGGCATTTCCACGCCTAATTTGCGAGACAGGTTGTAAACCGATTTTGTTGTTTTAACTCCTTCCGCGACCATCTGCATATCTGCAAGAATATCCTTAAGTTTCATACCTCGCCCCAATTTCATTCCTACCGTTCGATTTCGGCTCAAATCGCCCGTGCAAGTCAATACCAGATCTCCCATTCCAGCCAATCCGGTAAATGTTCTCGGATTTGCGCCAAGCTTCAACCCTAAGCGCCTGATCTCTGTAAGCCCCCTCGTAATCAAGGCCGCTCTGGTATTATGGCCTAATTCCAACCCATCAGAGACTCCAGCAGCAATTGCCATTACGTTCTTCAGGGCTCCACCCAATTCAACACCTATGATGTCACTACTGGTATAAGCCCTAAAAAAATTGGTTGCAAAAATTCTTTGGAGTTGTTGAGCTGTATCAGCATTACTGGATGCAATGGTAACAGCAGTGGGAATATTTTTCACTACTTCCTTGGCAAAGCTGGGACCGGACAGCACTGCTAATCTCTCATGATACGAAGTAGGTAATATGTCTTTTAGGACATCGGTCATGGTTTTAAAAGTTTCATTTTCAATCCCCTTTGTGGCTACAACAATAATAGCCTTTTCCCAAAGGTAAGGAGCCATGGCCTTTGCCACAGATCGGAGAACGTGGGACGGAACAACAATCAAAACGGTTTCTTTATCTGAAACGACTTCGGCAAGATCATTGCTGGGATGGATGTTATCGGGGAGCCGGATACCAGGCAAAAAGGTACTGTTTTCCCTTTTGGCAAGAATTTCTTGACAAATATCGTGTTCAAAAACCCACAAATCAACGGAATATCCTTTTCCTCCCAAAAGATGGGACAATGCAGTCCCCCAACTACCCGCCCCAACTACTCCTATACGCAAGGGTTTTCCCTCCTTTTCATTACTCCATTAACTCCTTTTCTGCGAGCCTGGCAGCGCCTGTTACACGTTCCGTCTTATCCATGCCGATAAGACGGACTCCCTGAGTGTTTCTACCGATCACAGAGATGTCTTTCACGGGCATCCTTATAATACGCCCACGATCGGTCATCAACATCAGATCATCTTCATCGGCAACCAGAAGGAGCGCCACAACCAGACCATTTCTCTTTGTTGTCTTAATGGTAATCACCCCTTTGCCGCCACGACCCCTTAAGGGGTATTCCTCTATGGCAGTCCTCTTGCCGTATCCATTTTCCGTAATTGTCATAAGAGTCTTATCATCACGCAACACTTCCATACCCACGATCCAATCACCTTCAGATAAACGCATTCCGAAGACTCCCCTGGAAACCCTCCCTGAAGGGCGAATCTTTGATTCATGAAAACGTATAGCTTTCCCATTACTCGATCCCATAAATATATTCTGAGTTCCGTCCGTAATCCGGGCCGCTATCAATTCGTCATCATCTAAAAGATTAAGAGCAATGATCCCTCCTGTTCTGGGATGACTATAGGCAATAATATCTGTCTTCTTTACCAAACCATTTTTAGTGGCCATAACAATAAAGTGCCCTGGTTTAAAATCGCGTATTGCCAAAACCGTGGCCAACTTTTCATCTGTAGCCAATGCCAAAAGATTTACTATCGCTTTCCCCTTAGCCATACGTCCTGCCTTAGGAAGCTCATAAACTTTACTCCAGTATACCCGCCCTTTGTTGGTAAAGAATAGAAACGTGTCGTGCGTAGAGGCCACAAAAAGATGTTCCACAAAATCTTCATCTTTGTGAAGCATCCCCTTTCGACCTTTTCCGCCTCGATGTTGACTCTCATACAGGCTGATGGCGGTTCTTTTGATATAGCCGGTGTGGGATATGGTGACCACCATATCCTCTTCCACAATCATATCTTCTAATTGAATCTCTTCGGTTGTTTCAACAATCTCAGTGCGGCGGCTGTCTCCATAAGCTTTGCGCACCCCCGCCAATTCTTCCTTAATCAGACCGAGAACCAGCCTTTCGCTGGAAAGGATCTCCTTATACCGAGCAATAGCCTTAATCACATCTTTATATTCTTCAATAATTTTATCGCGTTCCAGCCCGGTCAATCTTTGAAGGCGCATGTCTAATATGGCCTGGGCCTGTATTGCGGACAAATTAAATGTCGCGATCAACCTATCCTTGGCATCCTTGGGCGTCTTTGAGGCTCGTATCAGCGACACCACGTCATCCAGATGATCTAAGGCTATTTTTAAGCCCTCCAGTATATGAGCCCGATTTTCGGCCTTGAGCAATTCGTGCCGTGTTCGCCGGACAACAATTTCCTTGCGGTGTTCAACATAATGCCCAAGGATTTCCTTCAGATTGAGGAGTTCCGGTTGGTTGTTAACAATAGCCAGGAAGATAATCCCAAATGTTGTTTCCATCTGGGTAAACTTGTACAATTGATTTAAGACCACATCGGGAACCTGATCTCTTTTAAGCGCTATCGCGATCCGCATGCCGGTTCGATCCGATTCATCACGAATGTATTGTATTCCATCAATCCGTTTATCTTTGGTCAGGCCTGAAATCTTTTCAATAAGCCTCGCTTTGTTTACTTGATAGGGGATCTCAGATATGATGATACTCTCTCTGCCGGTCCGTCTTTCCTTTTCCACAATAACACGAGCACGAATTTTAATAGTGCCACGCCCTGTCTTGTAAGCCTGGCGAACCCCACTTGAGCCATACAGGATACCGTATGTCGGAAAATCGGGTCCCGGCACGTAATCTATTAATTCTTCTATTGAAATATCAGAGTTGTCAATGAGAGCCGTGGTTGCATCAATGATCTCTGCAAGGTTATGCGGGGGGATATTGGTTGCCATCCCAACAGCGATTCCGGAAGAACCGTTAACGATAAGATTGGGCACCCTTGCCGGAAGAACCGCCGGCTCCACCATGGAACCATCATAGGTTGGTACAAAGTCAACGGTATCTTTATCAAGATCCACCAGCAACTCATGGGCCATCCGCGACATCCGTACCTCGGTATACCTCATAGCAGCAGGAGAATCGCCATCGATTGAACCAAAATTGCCTTGACCATCCACTAACAGGTATCGAAGTGAAAAGCCCTGAGCCATCCTGACTATAGTATCATACACCGCAGTGTCGCCATGTGGATGGTACTTACCGATAACATCACCCACAACGCGGGCAGATTTTTTATACGGCTTGTTCCAATCGTTTTTTAGCTCGTGCATGGCAAAAAGGACACGGCGATGGACCGGCTTAAGCCCGTCACGCACATCAGGCAAAGCACGCCCTATTATTACGCTCATAGCATAGTCCATATAGGACTTCTTCATTTCATCTTCGATATTGACTTCGAACTGTTTCTTTTCCAGGAGTGCCATGTTCCTCTTTCTATGGTTATATAGCTTTTAAGATAATGTTTTGGGGTATCCTCTTATTATATGCCAGCTCAGATGAATGCTCTTTATTGATAATCCATCAAATATGAAGAGGATACATCTTTTTCTTAAAATATTACAACGCAATAATCGCTATTCCATATTCGTCTGCAAGTGCGGTCATTTCCTTGCGGTTGAAGACGACGGTTCCACCAGCTTCAACAGCCAGGACAGAAGCGCCAACCTCATGCATTATCTCAATGGTCTTTACACCGACGGCCGGCACGTCAAACCGCATATCCTGCTTCGGCTTACTCACTTTGACGACAACGGTTTTATCTCTTCCCAACATACCGCCCCTGCGAATCGTAGCATCAGTGCCCTCGATTGCCTCCACTGCAAGGACAGAACCATCACGTACCACAATAGACTGGCCTATGTCTAACCTTCCAATCTCTTTGGCCAATTTCCATCCGAATTTTATATCCTCCATCTCGGATTTCGAAGGTTTGCGGCGTGTCCAACACCCCCCCGGCGCCGAAAGCTCAGGGAGCAAAAATGTGGCAAAACGTACGGTAATTCCTTCTTTTTCAAGCGCATTGGCAAACGCTCTGAGAATCCCGTCGTCTTTTGTGTGGTCAATAGTGGCCAGAACCGCGAGCGCTTTCAGGTCCGGCCTAACATTGGAAAACATCTTTGTTTTTGTTATTGCCCCCGCCATTACTGCATTGCGGACATTGTTTTTCTTGAAAAATTTTATTAAACGGCCTATTTGCCCCAAATGAACCCATTCGATTTCATCAGTAAAAGAGGCCACTTGCGGGTCGGTTTCATCGATATGAGCGACAGCATAGAGCTTGATCCCCTTTTCTTGAGCAGCTTTTGCTACAATAACAGGGAATTGTCCACCACCTGCGATTAAGCCGAGTCTTTCTATTCTATCCATTCCCTTATCATTTCTCATTTCTCATTTCTCATTTTACATTTATCATTGAAAAAATGACAGATGACAAATGTAAAATGATCAATGATAAATGACAAATCTCTCACCTTGTGATCCCTCGTTCTGAGGATTTGATAAAGTCGATAAAATTGACCACTTCCGGTATCTGTTCTACTTCAGCCTTAATTCGCTCTATTGCTTCATTCATGGTTAAGCCAAGGCGGAACAGGATACGGTAGGTCTTCTTGAGAAGATCAATGGTATCGCTTGAAAAATTATGTCGTTGCAATCCAACCGAGTTCAATCCAAAGAGTTTTGCGCGGTCGCCCGATGCAATTACATATGGTGGAATGTCTTTTGGAATCGCTGATTTTCCACCAATAAACGCATAGTCGCCAATCCGAACAAACTGATGAATTGCCACCAAGCCGCCTATGGTTGCAAAATTGCCTATGGTTATGTGCCCGGCTAATGTGGCGGCGTTGGCAAAGATCACTCCACGGCCCGTCTTGCAGTCATGGGCAATATGGGTATAGGCCATGAGGAAATTCTTCTCGCCGATTTCTGTGAGCCCATCTCCTTCATCAGTCCCCCGATGAATTGTTACAAACTCTCTGATAATTGACCCTTTCCCAATTGTGACAAAGCTCTTTTCTCCCTTGAACTTAAGGTCCTGGGGTATGGCTCCTATGGCAGCATGTGGAAAGATTTGGCAGTTGGCACCGATAGTAGTATATGATTCGATAGTTGCGTGAGAACCGATTGTGGTTCCAGCCTCAACACAAACATCTGGGGCAATAACAGCATAAGGACCGATGGTAACATCTGAATCAATTTCAGCCGTTGAATCAATGATTGCAGTCGGATGTATCATTTACCTTTCTCCAAACATAGCCATCAGTTCTGCCTCAACCACAACATTCCCATCCACCGTAGCCTTTCCTGACATCTTGAAGGTACTTCCTCTCCGTTTTATAATTGTCACGTCCAAGATCAGTTGATCCCCCGGCACCACTGGTTTCCGAAAACGAGCCTTGTCTATTCCCATAAAGTAAATCACCTTACCGCGCTCTTCCGGAGGTGACGACTCAAATGCAAGCACGCCGCCTATCTGCGCCATTGCTTCTACCATCAAAACACCTGGCATGATAGGAGCGCCAGGGAAATGCCCCTGAAAGAAGGGTTCGTTGATCGTAACATTTTTGAGGCCTACTATTCGCTCATTGGAAACCACCTCTACGACCCGGTCCACCAAGATAAAGGGATAACGGTGAGGCAAAAACTCCATTATTTTTTGAATATCATATACCTGTTCCATCTCTTCCCCTTTCCTTTTCCAGACTTGCAATCCGTTTCTCCAGTTCTTTTATCTTTTTTCCCATTTCCGGAAGTTTTGGAATAACGATTGAAGACCTTAACCATGTATTGTGCGGCATAACCGGAGACCCTGACATGGTCTGCCCCGCCGGTATCGACTTGGCAATACCCGATTGAGCCCCTACGATTACATTGTCTCCAATTGTGATATGACCTACCATCCCAACCTGGCCGGCAAGGGTCACATGCGACCCTATTGTCACACTTCCGGATATCCCCACCTGTGCAACTATAACGGTATCCTCACCCACCACCACATTGTGGGCAATCTGTACGAGATTATCTGTCTTGACCCCCCGTTTGATCCAGGTCGTCCCGAACGTGGCCCTATCAATGGTGTTTCCGGCGCCTATTTCTACATCGTCATCTATCCTGACAATCCCGACCTGGGGAATCTTGTAATAACGATTACCATCCGGAGCAAATCCAAATCCATCGCTCCCGATCACAGACCCTGCATGGATGATCACCCTGTTTCCGATCTTACACCGTTCCAGTATAGTCACATTAGGATAAATAAGGACATCGTCCCCTATTACAACATTGTCTCCTAAGACAACCCCTGCCATCAGTGTAACACGGTCTCCTACGGTAACCCCGTTCCCAATAACAACGCCAGGGGATACAGAGATGTCTTGGCCATGTTTGAAATCATTTTCCATAAAAGCTTTATCAGAGATCCCCGGAACAGGTCTGGGAACAGTGTGGAATAGGGTAGAAACTTTGGCAAAAGCCAGGTAAGGGTTTGCTACACAAATCAATCCCTTTTCTGTCTCCCGTATATCTGGAGGAACAATTATTGCTGCGGCCTTTGTTTCGTTAATGCGCTTTATATATTTTGGTGATACTACAAATGTGATTTCATCCGGTCCGGCATCATCAAATCCAAGAATCCCCTTAATAATGATATCGGGATCACCTATCAATTCGCCTTTTACAAGATCAGCGATTTCTCGCAAAGAATATTCCATGTTATTCCTTTTTTTGATCGAGGGCGTTGAGCTTGCGAATCACTTTGTCCGTGAGATCAATGGCGCTGGGAGCATACATCACGCCACCGACCTTTCTTTCCATAATAAGCGTATAGCCCTCTTTTTTTCCGATCTCCTCAACGATCACACTAACATTTTTCTCCAGTTTTCCGAGAAGATCGTTTTGCAACCCATTCAATTCCCTGGAATACTGCCGCTCCAGTGATTTAAAATCATTACTCTTATTTCGTATTATCCGTTCCTGGTCCTCCCTGGCCTCTTTATTCATAACCAAAGATTTTTGATCAAGTTCTTTTTTTATTCTTTCAATCTCAGCTCCCTTGTCTTTCAGGGTTTTTGTCATCTCATTCCAACGATCCTTAATAATCTTTGAAGTGGCCTTCCCCATGTCAGACTTTTCTATAATTTTTTGAGAATCAATGACGCCTATTTTGGCCACATCGGCGCCATACGATATGTTCCAAAATCCGAACAGGAAAATTGTTACGATCAAAAAAGACTTAAAAATAGTATTCATTGTTACCCCCCTATCTCAGCCGACGTATGAAAACTGATAGCTAAGATGTTATTCTTATACAAATATATTCTTGTTGTCAAACAGTTGGGGAATGCTTCCTAAAACAGCGTTCCAATAGCAAATTCCCACCGACCTTTATGTTCGTCAGGCTCCCGATCGAGTATATAGCCATATTCCAGCCGCATCGGTCCCAAGGGTGAATACCATCTGATCCCGTAGCCTATACTTTCCCGGACTTCGCGCAAGTCGAAGTTCTCATCATCATTATATGCCTGTCCGGCATCGTAGAATAATAATCCCATTAAACCGGCGTCCTTTATCAGCGGGAATAAAAATTCCGCGTTAAATTGTATCATCTTGTCTCCGCCAATCTTGTCTCCGGTTTCAGGATCTTCCGGGCCGATATCCCTCCAGTCAAATCCCCTGACAGAGTTCATCCCACCGAGGAAAAACCGTTCGTATACAGGGAGCATCCCTCCGCGGTTCTCTGTAACGAATCCGGCCTTACCGTGCAACATGCCGACAGTACGCCAAAAAAGAGGGAAATACCAGCCAGACTCCGCCACATACTTTGTAAACGCTATATCTCCTCCAAACGGGCCTCCAGCCCATTCAACAGAGAGGCTGTTGTCTGACCCTTCGGTCGGATTAAAAACCCGGTCCCGTGAATCTCTTCTCACAATGCCTGTTACGCTGCTCGATATGAATTCCCCCTCCATGTCTTTAATTTCCTGCGCCGCCTCAGCTTCATCCTCGATTTCAATATTGGTTTCTTCATAACCGTAATAAAGAGAGGTCCTGGTATAATCGGTGATTCGATATCCGAAACGCAGCCTACCTCCCGTACTTTTTTTGTCATAGGTATCGTAATCTCTCTCTTGATTATAGAGGTCAAAGCCGGCGGAAAGGGGAATATCAAACAGCCACGGTTCTGTAAAACCGAGGTTAAAAAGTGTAGTGCGCTTTCCGGTTGATGCTTTTAACATCAGCGTTTGGCCTCGGCCGAACAAATTCCTCTGGGATATGGACGTCATTAAGAATGCATGGTCAACAGAACTGTAACCGCCTCCAAAACTGAAGGCGCCTGTCGGTTTTTCCTTTACGTCGATGTGCAGGTTCATTTTGTCATCGCTGCTTCCCCTGGACGTGTTCACCTTTATATCTTCGAAGTAATCGAGGCGGTATAGGTTTCGGCTCCCTTGCTTTAACCGTTTCCCGCTGAAAAGTTCTTGCTCGTAAACTTTGAGTTCACGGCGAATTACCTTGTCACGGGTTTTTGTATTACCAGTAATAATGATCTTTTCAAAATAGACGGGTTTTCCCTGAGTGATAGCATAGGCAATATCCACCTTTTGCCTTACCGGATCTTCATTAACACGTGGCACGACATCCGCGTAAGCATACCCAGCATCTGAATAGACGTCCAGAAGGGTTAAGATATCTTTTCTAATCACTTCTCGATTATATATCTTTTCTTTATTAATCTTTATAAGGCTCAATAACTCGTCTTCAGGTTTGATAAGATCCCCTTCCATGCTTACCTTGCCTATCCCAAACTTCAGCCCTTCTTCTATCTTAATCGTTATGTATATGTACTCATCCTCAAATGTGATATGGGGTTCGGCAACCTTGGCCTGAATATAGCCGTTATTATGGTAATAGGCGGCTATTTTTGTAATGTCCTGGTCTAGTACTTCCTGATTAAGTTCTCCTGAAGATGTCAACCATGAAAAGAACCCCTTCTCTGAAGTCTTCATTAACCCTTGCAGGTGATCACTGCTGTAGGCGTCGTTTCCTTCAAAGATAATCTCTTTTATTAATACCTTTTTTCCCTCTTCTATAGCGAAAACAAGTTTAGCCCTATCCCCTTTAAGGGATTCGGTCTTAAAGGTCACCCGGACATTATGATATCCTTTTTCCTTATAAAGGCCCTCGATCATCTCTACGTTGTTGTACACCTTATGAATGTTCAGGATAGAACCTGTTTTGATATCAAGTGCTTCCTTGATCTTGTCATCAGTAAGTACTATATTCCCTTTTATACTTATATCACTGATAGTCGGCTTTTCTTTGACAGTAAAGATTACTTCTTTGCCGCCCGGAACATCCGTGGCCTCAACCCGAATATCATCAAAGTACCCCATGTTATAGACTCGCTTCAGATCGTCACTCAATTCTTTTTTAGAAAATAGCTCCCCTTCTTTTGCCTTGAGTAACCTTTTAATAGCCTCTGATTCTATTCGTTTATTACCGACAATGGTGATTCGCACGATCTTCTTTCTCTCAAATATCTTGTTGCTGATCTGCTTAGCCAACTCTTGTACCCGATCAAGGAGATTTTCCAACCCCTCTCCTTCTACGTAAAAATGGTGAGATAATCTCATAGCACTGGAGGGTATTGCCTTAATATCAAGGCTGAACCGGCTGCCGATCCGATTAAAGCTGCCGGTTATTACAAAGTCAGCTCCCAGCTTTTCCCCAAAAGAACGCAATTGGTTGTCACCAGATATATCCCCTTCCTCCGCCAAGGTCTCCGGAGAGGGCAGGGTCACTGAAATCCCTTCTTTTGAAAGCTGCTTTTCGAGCAATTCCGGAAGCTTGTTCCTAAAGAAATCGATTTGCTCCGGCGCGTGAACCTCAAAAGGTAGGATGGCTACATGAACTATCTCTTTTGCAGAAAGGAGACAAGGAGAGCCCAAAATTAACAGTAAAATTCCTATTATTCGTTTGACCATACGAGATCTTATAGACAATTGACGATTTTCGATTGACGATTGACGATTGAATAGTTGAATAATAGCAATTTCATTAAATCTTCGATCTTCAATCTCCAATCTTCAATCCACTCACTTCTTCCATTTTGCCGTGTACTAATGTCACACAATGTTCCATCAAGTCGGCCAATTCTTTGCTGTGGGTTACTACTACCAAGGTAATCCCCAATTCTTTGTTCAATAAAAGAAGCAGCTCATGGATCTTGCGGCTGTTTTTTGTGTCCAGATCTCCTGTCGGTTCATCAGCCAAAAGAACTGCCGGCTGCAAGACCAATGATCGTGCTATGGCGACACGCTGCTGCTCTCCACCAGACAACTCACCTACCCGGTGCGTAAGACGTTCTGAAAGACCGACGCGATCCAGGACAGACTCTGCTTTGGCCATTGCTTCTGATCGCTTCATCCTGCTGATTAGAGCGGGCATCATCACGTTTTCAAGCGCATTGAATTCCGGAAGGAGGTGGTGAAATTGAAATATAAAACCGATTGAGCGGTTTCTAAACTGTGCTAAATCCTCATCGTCGAATGCAAAGACATCTTCCCCCTGAAACAACATCTTCCCTGTGTCCGGTCGCTCGATGGTCCCCATTATGTGAAGGAGGGTAGATTTGCCAACCCCAGAGGCCCCCATAATAGCCGTGGTACTTCTTTCCTTTATGGCCAAATTTACGCCTTTTAAGACTTCTACAACGTTCTCCCCGCTCTTAAATTCTTTGAAAAGGTTTTGTATGCTGATAATTGGGACCGATTTATTCATAACGAAGCGCCTGTGCAGGATCTAATCTGGCCGCCTGTCGAGCCGGATAAAGGGTGGCCAGAAAACTGATGGCAATGGCGCCAACCGAAATTATGGCCACATCCAGAAACTCCATTCGAACCGGAAGCGTAGAGATGTAGTAAACATCTCCCGGCAATTCTATGAACTTGTATTGCGCAAGTAGCCAACACAGAAGAGCGCCTCCACACACCCCCAAAAATGTTCCGACAATCCCTATGATTAGCCCTTCATAAACAAATATCTTTTTAATGCTCCGGTTTGTCGCCCCCATAGACTTCAAGATGGCAATGTCCTTATTCTTCTCCATGACCATCATGATCAAACTACTGGCGATGTTGAAAGCGGCGACTAAAACAATTAGTGTAAGGATAATAAACATGGCAGTCTTTTCAAGTTTCAGGGCTGAAAAGAGATTTCTGTTCATGCGCATCCAATCACGTGTCCAGTAAGGAAAGCCCAAAGAATCCTCAACCGACCGAGCAATAGATCCAGCTTCGTAAATGTCCCGGACCCTTATTTCGATCCCTGTTACCTTATCGCCCATTCTCAATATCTTTTGTGCCTCGTGTAAACCAATATAGGCCAACGAAGAATCATACTCGTACATACCTGACTTAAAGATTCCTGACACCCTGAATCTCTTCATGCCGGGAACCTGCCCGATTGGAGTAAGCATCCCTCTGGGAGAAATTATATATACTACGTCGCCTCCCCTCACACCAAGGGTCATAGCCAGTTCCCTGCCAAGGATGATACCGGGCATAATGCCACCAGGCCTTCCTGGGAAAGACCCATCAGATCTTTTGGGCTCTTCAAGCGCCTGCAGGCTCCCCTCCGTAAGACTTTTTTCGAGATCAACAACCCGACTAGCTGTTTGTGGTTCAATTCCTCTTAAGATAGCCCCTGAAACTTTTGATGCTGATTTTAACATTACTTGGGTATAAATGAACGGGGTCGCCGCAATTACTCCGTCAATTTTTTCCACCCGCTTGCGTAAAGCATGATGATCCTCTATACCCCCTCCGTGTCGCATCACAACAATGTGCGAAGTCACTCCAAGAATCTTTTCTCTCAAATCCGCCTCAAATCCTGTCATGACTGCAATGACAACAATCAATGCCATGACCCCTACAGTAACCCCGGCAATCGATATCACTGTAATGATCGAAATAAAAGTCTGTCTCCGTTTGGCACGCAAATAACGAGTGCCTATAAACCATTCAAATGCCATTGTTGTCCTTCTAGGAGGCTGTCCGAGAATTCTGATCCTACTGCAAAAGCGTGAGAAACGGCCCAAATTCCCGCAAGTTTTCGTCAAATAGGCCTGCTATTCTCCTCAAATTTGCGAAAATTTTGTCTCGTTCTCACTCTTTTTCGTTAC
>DAOVGD010000193.1 GCA_030672555.1 Desulfobacterales bacterium | reverse complement strand
TAAAAGGCAGGTGGCAGAGGAGCTGGTTCCACTCGGCCTTAAAAGCGTTAAGATAACCCTGGATGGTCCGGCCGAGGTACACAACAGATGCCGGCCTTTTAAGTCAGGCGCTGGCAGCTTTGATACAATCATAAGGAATATCAAGGAGACCTGTGACCTTGCAAAGATCGGCATAGGAGGAAACTTCGACAGAAATAACTATGAAAAATTTCCGTTACTTCTCGATTATCTGGCAAAGGAGGGACTTACGCCTGATAAGATTTATGTCGTAAAGTTCGACCCTGTGGTGAATCGCCCTGAAGGAGATACCTCACCGGCCGACTACAAGGGGGGCTGCATGTCCATAAATGAGCCATGGTTATTAAAGGCCGAGGCTCTGCTGAGGAAAGAGATATTAAAGAGGGGATATAACACGCCAAAACTAGCGCCAGTAATTTGCATGGTGGAGAATAAAGATTCTTATGTGGTGAATTTTGACGGCGTTATTTATAAGTGCCCGGCTTTTATCGGCAAGAAGGGCTTTGCGGCGGGAGATCTTCAAACGGGCGTAAAAGATTATACCTCTTCTTACAAACTCGATATCTGGAAAAATGAGGAATGTGCCGGGTGCGAATACCTGCCACTCTGTTTTGGTGGATGCAGGTATATGACATTTGTAAGGGACAGGAATATAGATAAACCGGATTGCAAGAAAGCCTATTTCGATGCTTCGCTTGAAACATTGATTAAACAGGACATAAAATATAGACTGAAGGCCGACAGCCGTTGAGCTCATCAAGCGCCAGAAATCTCCTGATATTCACCACTGTCAGCTCTATATGGGCTATTGTATTCGGGCTTATAGGCCCCTTTTATGTGGTTCACGTGGAGAGATTGAGCGGGGGGATGGAGAAGCTCGGTATAGCCTTCAGTATCATGGTGCTTTTCCAGTCTCTTGCCTCATATTGTGCAGGTCATTTCTCTGACAGACTTGGCAGAAAACCCTTCCTCTTTCTGACGGCATATACAGACGCAGCTATCCTCTTTCTTTACACTGTCATAGAAGGAACGTATCAATTATACCTTCTCCAGGGACTGCTTGGCATCACAAACGGTGTGGCAGATACAATAAGGACATCACTCCTTGGTGATTTGACAATAAAGGAAAAGCGAGGAAAGGCAATAGGCAAGTTCAGTGCGATTGTCAGCCTTTCATCAGCCGCAGGTCTTTCTTTAGGTGGTTATGTGGTCAAACTATATGGCATTAAATCCTTGTTTTACCTTGCCTCAATTGTTGTGGTCCTTTCAACAGCCCTTTTATTTTTCATTAGAGAGGGTAAGGATTGATGATTTCTTTGAGAGGTTCCTTTTGAGGTACTCACCATTTTAGGAAAGTAAAGCTGTTTAATAGTTTGCTGATCATCATGGTGTAGAAATCAAGTCCTTCTTTATCCTCTGCTCCACGGATTCCTCGCTGCGCAAAGTAGGCCAATGCATTATCATAGTTCGCCTGTGAAAGCGCTTCTATCCGCGAAACTTGTCCGCGCTTGTAATATTTTTTTCCAAGAGCCAATATTTTTTTGAGGAGATCTTTTTTTGTTGTTTCGGATCGTTTGTATTGTTTCAAGGTACTTAATACTATCCAGTAGGCTTCCAGATAGGTTTTTAGAAAAGTCGCAAAACAAAAGAGTTTGCGAAGACCGATGGGTGTTATATTGTACGTATTTGGCAACGATGGGTGTTCCGTCAGAATCGAGGCTTCGATAAAAGCGGCAAGGACTTCGTGTACGCGATCTTCCGTAGGTTTGTCCACATCGTAGACAAATTCATACTTTAATAAATCACGCAGAAAACCATAATCGGCATTTAATGTGTCAAAAGAGAACTGGAAATTTTCATATGTCAGTATTGCCAACGCAATATGAGCAGCCGGTATGAAGCAATGGACAGAGTTGTTTTTGTAATACTCAAGGTTGGGCCGTTTGTCTTCAACAATAACAAATGTCGGATTGTCGGATATGGTATTATCTTTCTTTTTATCATCAAGCCGTTCAATAAATTTACGCTTAGTGTAGTGGATAAGCATTTCATCCACTGCGCGTGCCTTATTGTCAAAGGCATCGGATAAGTGTACATTTTGAATGTCAAGGTGTTCCAGGTAGACATCTATATAATCCTTCAGTTCGTTTTTTGTGAACACCTTTTTAGGATAATTCAAAATAGCGCTGGCTATTAGCGCCTGGGGTGTCACCACTGAAATTTGATTAATGCGATGTATAATTCTAAATCCAAGGTTTCGATAAACAATCTGGCGCTTCCTCTGTCCCATCTCTTTGAATGGGAGGTCGAAATTAGCGAGAAGATTCTTTAATGATATGGGATCGTCGAATTGGAGGTAAATACGTCCGTACCTCCTTTTTAAATGTTTCCTTGCCTTTATTAACTGCATAAAAGTTTCCGGTTTCTTTTTGTGTCCCTCCAGTTCTTCTAAATATACGTTTTCTTCCATAACCCGATCATACCCGATAAAGATAGGGACAAACATCATTTCATCACATGCTCCGGTTTCATAAGCTTTTAAAAGGATCGAAAGGAACCCCAGCTTTGGCAAGACAATTTTTCCGGTACGACTCCGCCCACCTTCAATAAAAAATTCTATGTTGAATCCTTCTTTTACCAGCATTCTGATGTATTCTGTAAAGACCTTGGCATAGAGTTGAGCGCCCTGAAAAGAGCGTCTGATAAAGAACGCCCCGCATCTTCTGAATATAGGTCCCATGGGCCAGAAAGTAAGGTTCTTTCCGGCGGCCACATGGGGACACGGCATGTTGTGCATGAATAGAACATGGGAGAGTAAGAGATAGTCTAAATGACTTTTGTGGCAAGGGACTAAAACCACGGGTGCCTTTTGGGCAGTATTTTTAAGCCGGTTGAGACCCTCCATATCAAGGACCACTCCATCAAAGAGGGTTTTCCAAGTCCAATTAAAGAGCATTGCCAGGCATCGGATAAGTGTAATATTATAATTAGCTGCTATTTCCTGGAGATAACCATCCGCTTGTTTGTGGGTTTCTTGAATACTCTTTCCATGGTTTTTAGCATAGTTCTCCATGAATCTCTGGAAGTGATTGTTTCTCAAAACAAGTTCTTTAAGTTCCTCACGCGGTCTTAATACAGGGCCGGTTATACTTTGACGGTGTTTGTTCAATTGGTTTAACAATTTTTGACGAAGCTTGAAAGAAAGATATTCCAGACTCTTATCCTGATGCTCCGGCATCTGGAGAAATTCTTTGAGCGATATAGGTTCAGAAGCCTCAACAAAGATATTTTGAGGGTTCCTTAAGAGGGTTAAGAGCCTGCGTAGAAGTCCGGGATTTTCCTCTCCTCCGAACAAGATATCGATGAGACGCGGATAATATCGCATAGGCTTTTTACTGAACAGAAACAGGTGAGGGACCAGATAGATCGGCTTTTCAACATCCTGTTGTATCTCAATGAGATGTCGGATTGGGTCGGTCTCTGATTTGACAAAACGGCTATGAAACCCGCCTCGATCCACCAGAGACAAAAGCGCGGTTTCCCCTTGTTCCATGCAGCGTTTGTAAAAGCCGGATCGGTAAGGGTCAGGAAATTTTTTGTAGCGGATTAGATGGTCTATATGGGCCAATAAGACACGGAAGAGGTGAGAAACAGGTTGAAAACAAAGAATGCTCTGGTCGAACCCAATGGTAGGGGCAGGGAGTCCCTCCAGGTTGTAGCGGACATTGTAGAATAGATATTCCAAGTTGCTTTTGTATTTGGATACATAGACTATAATCCCTTTTTCACGCAATTCATTCAAAGATGCTGTTTGAGCCTTGTTGATCACTACATCCGAAAATAAGAGCTTGAGTATCCACTGAGAAAGAAAGTTAAATATTCCCGAACTTCGCGGGATAAACGATGTATAGTGATCGTGATGCCCATGCAAAATGGTATTGATCAGTGATTCGGAGTTTCTTCTATCTTCATGGGAGGCCATATCAAATTTCCCCATTTACAGACCGGTTGATTGTATAATAAATTGAACTAATTAACCAATAAGCCCAATAAGCCCAATGAACAATTTAATTAAAGCTGTAACAGTATCATATTTTTTTTTCATGTCAATTTGAAAAATTTTATGGTATAAGCGACCCATGGTTGCGATCGACGATATCGTTTTAGTTTATTATGAAGATGAGCCGGCCTTTTTTGCCCGTATCGAAGATCTTACTCCGGACCGTAAGCCTCAGTGGTTCCATGCCAAGTTGTTAGTGCTTCAGATACCTGTTATCGAAATTGTATGGATATTGCGGGAGGAATACATAAACGGGACTTCTTTTACTATGGAAGGGCATACCATTCGGATGGAGTTGGTTACCGGCCCCCAAGAACCTGTGCAACACGGTTTGCCGGATGAGAAAAACTCAAAAAAGGAGGATGCCGGCGGAAAGGTAATCCCACTATTTAAGGGAAAATAGAAAAATCGGTTTTTATGCTTTTGCAAAGATCTCTCAAAGACTTTTTACGAAACCATCATTTTGGGCTTGCTTTGAATTGGAGTATATGGTATCTGCAAATTTTTTATATAATATATAAGAGTTATACTATTTCTATTTTTACGAATTCATCAGAATTTAAAACTTTATCATTTACTATGCATCAAAAGGAGGGTTTTAGGGTATGAAAACGTTGATTGGTGGTGGTGCGGCTGCGGTGTTGGGAATTATTGGTATGTCAATTTGGTGGAAGCCATTCATGCAGCTTTTGGCAGGCTCTATCCCTGCCGCGTTGTTGCTAGGTGGCGGCTTAGCAATCTACCTCGGTTTTGATGAATTGAAAGATACCTGGAAGAGCAAGAAAGAAGAAGAGGTCGGTCCATCTTTCAAGGAGGAAGAGGTAGAAAAGTATAAAAAAGAGGTAAATGAGTTAAAGGATGAGATTAAGGTCTTAAAAAAAGGAGAAAAAAAGGAGAAGTAATAATTTCTCCGTGTCATAGTTTGTTAGGGTAATAAATACCGCTCATGAAATTATTATGAGCGGTATTTTTTGTGCGCCCCCTTTACAAACGAAAAACCGTGATTATAATTTTGAAATCATTGTGATGACGACTTTGTAAAAAAAAAATAAGAAAAGGAGAAGGGTAGCTATGAAGATCAGACCATTGCAGGATCGAATTCTTGTAAAACGTCTTGAGGAAGAGGAAATGACAAAGGGTGGAATTATCATACCGGACAGCGCCAAAGAAAAACCTGCTGAAGGTATTGTTGTTGCTGTGGGTAAAGGGAAGGTTTTGGACAATGGAACAAAGTTGCCCCTTGACGTAAAAAAGGGGGACAGGATTCTTTTTTCAAAATATGGCGGCACTGAAGTGAAGATCGAAGGTGTAGAACATCTCATTATGCGTGAGGATGATATTCTGGGTGTCGTAGAAAAGTAATAAGTACTTTCACATCTTTGTTTAATGGCAAGTAACTATGTCAGGTTAATTGTATACGTAAACAAATTATTTTAAGGAGGATATAAAAAGATGGCTAAAGAGATTAAATATGACGTCAAAGCCAGGGAGTCGCTTCTTACCGGGGTTAACACTCTGGCAGATGCTGTTAAAGTTACCCTTGGGCCAAAGGGCAGAAATGCCATTATCGAAAAATCGTGGGGGGCTCCTACCGTTACAAAAGATGGTGTCACTGTCGCTAAAGAGATCGAACTGAAAGACAAATTTGAAAACATGGGCGCCCAGATGGTGAAAGAGGTCGCCAGTAAAACAAGTGATGTTGCGGGCGACGGGACCACAACTGCAACGATTCTGGCCCAGGCCATTTACAGAGAAGGTCAAAAGCTGGTCGCTGCCGGGAATAATCCAATGGCAATAAAACGTGGGGTAGACGCGGCAGTCCAGGTTGTGGTTAAAGAATTGGCCGCTATGAGCAAACCGACCAAAGACCAGCGTGAGATTGCCCAGGTCGGCACAATATCTGCCAACAACGACGAGACGATCGGCAATATTATTGCTGAGGCAATGAATAAAGTGGGTAAAGAAGGCGTTATTACCGTAGAAGAAGCAAAGGCGATGGAGACCACACTTGAGGTGGTAGAAGGGATGCAGTTTGATCGCGGCTATCTTTCTCCCTATTTTGTAACCAATGCGGAAAAGATGGAAGTCGAACTGTCTGAGCCGTATATATTGATTCATGAAAAAAAGATCAGTGTAATGAAGGATCTTCTCCCCGTCCTGGAACAGACCGCCAAAATGGGCAGGCCCCTTCTGATCATTGCAGAGGATATCGAGGGCGAGGCCCTGGCAACCCTGGTGGTCAACAAGATCCGGGGGGTGCTCCAGTGCGCGGCTGTAAAGGCTCCGGGGTTCGGTGACCGAAGAAAGGCGATGTTGGAAGACATTGCCATACTTACGGGCGGGCAGATGGTCTCGGAGGATATCGGAATTAAGCTGGAAAACCTGACAATAAATGATCTCGGTTCCGCCAAACGGATTCGTATTGACAAAGACAACACCACAATCGTAGACGGCGCAGGCAAACGTTCTGATTTGGAAGGCCGTGTAAGACAGATTCGAGCCCAGATCGAAGAAACAACATCAGATTATGATAGTGAGAAACTTCAGGAGCGGTTGGCCAAATTGATCGGTGGCGTTGCGGTAATCAATGTCGGAGCTGCCACTGAAACAGAGATGAAGGAGAAAAAGGCACGTGTGGAAGACGCCTTGAACGCTACACGCGCTGCTGTGGAAGAAGGCATCGTCACGGGCGGTGGGGTGGCGCTTGTGCGGTGCATACCCGCCCTTGATAAGATAAGGATCAAGGCCGAACAGAAGTTAGGGGTCAAGATTGTAGCCCGCGCATTAGAAGAACCACTGCGTCAGCTTGCTGCTAATGCAGGCGCCGAAGGTTCTGTTATTGTAGAGAAGGTTAAGGGAATGAAAGGCGATGAAGGCTACAATGCTGATACCAATAAATTTGAAGATCTGATTAAGGCAGGTGTGCTTGATCCGACCAAGGTGACACGTTACGCACTTCAAAATGCAGCGAGCGTGGCCGGCTTGATGCTTACCACAGAGGTTATGGTAGCTGAAAAGCCTGAAGAGAAGCCAGAAATGCCTGCCATGCCTCCTGGTGGTGGCGGTATGGGGGGTATGGGCGGCATGATGTAATCTGTTAAGCCGATACCGATTATAATCTAACACATAGCCAGAAGACCTAAAAAGCCTCCATGTTTACTCATGGGGGCTTTTTTATGAGTAATTTTGCTTGAACAACCAAATAGGTTGTGATACGTCCAAGTATTGCAGCTCAATCGTGTCCGAGATTATTTATGAAGGAGCTGCGCATTCAGAGCCATTCATGATGAGACAGCTTGAATTTATTGGAGTATTGGAGTGCTGGAGTGTTGGATATTCTTTTTCCCCATTACGCCACTACTCCATTACTCCACTACTCCAATGAATTTCCGCCGGAGATGGATCCCATAGCAATAAAATTATCTTGGACACTATTGAAGCGCGACCATAAAATTCTGTCGGAGGATATCATGAACTACAAGGAGACCCTGAATCTCCCAAAGACCGGTTTTCCTATGAAAGCAAATCTGTCTGCGCGTGAGCCGGACTTTTTGAACAGATGGGAGGAAGAGCAACTTTACGATCAGATTAGAAAGAGATCAAAAGGTCGCCCTTTATTTATCCTTCATGATGGTCCGCCGTATGCTAACGGAAATATACACTTGGGGACTGCTCTTAACAAGATCCTAAAAGACATTATTGTCCGTTCCCGGCAGATGAGCGGTTTTGATGCTCCGTATGTTCCTGGTTGGGATTGCCATGGTCTTCCGATCGAACATAATGTAGACAAGGAACTCGGCCCCAAAAAGAGATCCATGACCAAGAGCCAGATACGCAAAATGTGCAGGGCTTATGCTGAAAAGTTTGTGGAGATTCAAAAAGAAGAATTTAAACGTCTCGGTGTCATGGGCGAATGGGACGCCCCTTATCTTACGATGAGCTATTCGTATGTTGCCTCTATCGTGCGGGAGTTCGGGAAAATTGCCGTTGCTGGAGGTCTGTTCAAGAGCAAAAAACCTATTTATTGGTGCTCCGCCTGCAGAACTGCTCTGGCCGAAGCAGAGGTAGAATACGCGGATCACACCTCACCTTCGATCTATGTCAAGTTCTCCCTTCGTTCCGATATAGGAAGAGATGTCCCTGCATTAGAAGGGAAAAAGGTCTCTGTTGTTATTTGGACAACAACCCCATGGACGATTCCTGCAAATCTTGCTGTTGCGCTTCACCCGGATTTTGAATATGTGGCAGTAGATGTGGGAAGTGATGAGGTGTTGATCCTTGCCCGTGACCTTTTAGAAGGCTGCATGAAGATGTTCGGCATCGAGGATTATACGATTGTTGCAGACATTGATGCACGTGACTTAGAGCACAAATCTTGCCGCCACCCCCTTTACGACAAAGAATCTAAACTAATTTTAGCCGACCATGTTACACTCGAGTCAGGGACAGGGTGCGTTCACATCGCTCCCGGCCACGGACGGGAAGACTACGAGGATGGATTAAGGTATCACCTCGAGATCTATTCGCCGGTTGATGATGATGGACGATTTAACGACGATGTAGAATACTTTGCAGGAAAGTTTGTATTTGACGCAAACAGAGACATAAATGCAAAACTCTCTGAAGTCGGAGCGCTCCTCGCAGAAGAGACGATCGTTCATTCATATCCTCATTGCTGGCGCTGTAAAGAGCCGGTTATCTTTCGGTCCACTGACCAGTGGTTTATATCAATGGACAAAAACGATTTGCGAAGCAAATCTCTTGCCTGTATTAATCAGGTCGAATGGATTCCTCGCTGGGGGCGTGAACGAATTTACGGGATGGTGGAAAATCGTCCTGATTGGTGTATTTCCCGGCAGCGCTCCTGGGGAGTGCCTATTATCGCATTTTATTGCACTGACTGCAAAAATATCTTGATTACCAAAGAGATTATCGCGCATGTGGCTGATCTCTTTGAGAACCACGGCGCGGATATATGGTTTGAGGCGGACAATGACACCCTCCTCCCCAAAGGGACTACCTGCCCTAATTGTCAGGGTAAGACCTTTGCAAAAGAGACTGATATACTCGATGTGTGGTTTGATTCAGGTGTAAGCCATACAGCGGTCCTGGAACATAGAGAAGGGCTCCGGCGGCCTGCCGACCTCTATTTGGAGGGGAGTGATCAGCACCGTGGATGGTTTCACAGCTCGCTTCTTACTTCGGTAGGGACCAGTGAAGAGGCTCCATACAAGTGTGTGTTGACACATGGATTTGTGGTAGACGGAGAGGGCAAGAAGATGTCCAAGTCCCTCGGAAACATTGTGTCTCCCACGGAAGTCATAGACAAATATGGCGCCGAGATCTTGAGGCTTTGGGTTTCGGCCTCCGATTACCAGGATGATATCAGGATATCACACGATATTTTGAAACAGCTTTCCGACGCCTATCGTCGTATTCGCAATACAAGCCGTTTTCTTTTGGGAAATCTAAGAGATTTTGATCCCTCTTCAGATCGTGTCCCTTATGGAGATATGATGGAGATCGATCAGTGGGCGCTTCATAGATTACAAGAATTGATTAAGAAAATCCAAAGGGCGTACGATGAGTTTGAATTTCATGTTGTATATCATGCGCTCTATAATTTCTGCACCCTGGACATGAGCGCATTTTATCTTGATGTCTTAAAGGATCGGCTGTACACCTCTCCCCAAAAGAATCTTGCACGCAGATCCGCCCAGACAGCCATGTTTGATATTCTCGATGCCATGGTTCGTCTTATGGCGCCGGTTATGGTTTTCACAGCAGAGGAGATTTGGGATCACATGCCGGGCAATAGCGGGCGGGAAGAGAGTGTTCACCTGGCATCTGTCCCGGAGGTAAATCGAGATTATACGAATGATGAACTGGCTGAACAATGGGAAAAGATCCTCGCCGTCCGGGGTGAAGTTACCAAGGGCTTGGAGAAGGCAAGAAGTGATAAAGTGATCGGACATTCTTTAGATGCTGCTGTGACGCTTTCGTTGCCATCTGATCTGTTTGAGTCTCTTTCACGTTATAAGGAAGAATTCAGAACGATTTTTATTGTATCCGGTGTCACTGTTCTATGCGATGAACCACTGGAAGACGCATATCAGAGCGACCAAATACCAAATCTGCAGGTAAAAGTTGTTCCTGCATCAGGGCAAAAGTGTGAACGGTGCTGGGTACACGATCCAACGGTAGGAGAGGATGAAGTCCATAAGAATATCTGTGCGCGATGTGTGAGCGCTATGCAGGGCGCATAGCGCAGAGGAACATCTGACATCTGGCATTTATCATTTAACATTTATCAATGACAAATGACCAATGACAGATGATCAATGACAGATGATCAATGACCAATGACCAATGACAAATGACCAATGACAAATGACCATCGCTATACCATCCTGTTCGTCGGCTCGGCCCTGATCGCCATAATCGACCAGGTTGTTAAGCTGATTATCAGAAAGAAGCTTGTTCTTCATCAACTGATAGAAGTGATTCCGGGTTTTTTCAACCTGGTTCACGTACGCAACACTGGAGGAGCATTTGGTCTCCTTGCCGGCAGCGGGTCTTCAGGGCTCAGGATGGCGCTCTTTGTTGGCGTCTCTCTCCTTGCAATGGGGATTATCTTTTATATCTATTCCAAGGTGAAACCTGGTCAAAATGGGGTTTTTGCAGCGCTTATTATGATACTTGGGGGGGCGGTAGGTAATCTGATAGATCGGATTCGGTTCGGAGATGTGGTAGATTTTTTGGATTTTTACATTGGTACCATCCATTGGCCGGCCTTCAATGTTGCCGACAGTTTTATAACTGTGGGGATTACTCTTTTTTGTTATTATCTGATAATAAAGAAGGCGCCGCTATAATATGCATCCTACGTTATTTCATATCGGAAACTTTGCCGTCCACACATATGGTTTCTTTGTAGCTATTGGTTTTCTGCTTGCTATTTCACTGGCGGTTCGGGAAGCCAAAAGGGTGGATGAAGACGGAGAAAAGATTATAGATCTTGCTCTGTATATTCTTATCGCGGCGATTGTTGGTTCTCGTCTTCTCTATATTGCAATTAACTGGGGGGATTTTAGGGCACATCCCGTGGAGATGGTCCGTATATGGAACGGAGGGCTGGTCTTTTATGGCGGACTCATAGGGGCGTTCCTTATGACCGTATGGTATCTTGGGAAACACCGACTTCATATATGGAAAACCGCGGATATCCTTGCGCCGTATATTGCCCTGGGGCAATCCATAGGGAGAATCGGATGCTTCTTTGCCGGTTGCTGTTATGGGAAGGTGTGTCATCACTGGTGGGCCGTCACATTTACCCACCCTGAGTCTTTGGCCCCTAAAGGGGTCCCTCTTCATCCCACACAGATCTATTCTTCTGTTAATGCCTTTCTGATCTACCTTGTTCTCATAAGACTCCGAAGGAGTAAGAAATTCGAAGGGAAGCTTTTCTGGGTATACATACTCCTTTATGCCATAACGCGGTCGATAATTGAATTTTTCCGTGGGGACCACAGGGGGACTCTACTTGGCGGTCTACTTTCTACATCCCAGACGATCGGTATTGTAATGGCACTGGTTGCCGTTTTTATGCTCTTTTATCTCAAACGTTCATCTCACCGCAAATTACATTAAAACTATGCGTGCCTCTTTTCATCCTCGATTAGTGAATGACCCTTTTGGAGACCCAACCCTTTTCATTCCGTTTCTTTATGAAAAACGTGCGCTGATGTTTGACCTGGGAGATGTTTGTTCCCTTTCTTCCAGGGATATTTTAAAACTGACGCATATCTTTGTTACCCATACCCATGTAGATCACTTTATTGGATTTGACCATGTGCTGCGAATCTTATTAGGAAGAGAAAAGACCCTTCATCTGTTTGGCCCGCCGGGGTTTTTACAAAACGTAGAGGGAAAGCTGGCCGGATATACGTGGAATTTGGTGGAAAACTATTACAACGATTTTTCTTTGCACGTAACAGAGATGAATGTTGATAGTATGGTAAAGAAGGTATATCGGTGCCGGAATCGGTTTGAGGCTGTTGACACACCTCATAAAGCTCAGTTTCAGGGGGAGGTCATGGGGGAGCCTTCTTTTTCTGTTCATGCCATCCATCTTGATCACAAGATTCCGTGTCTTGGTCTTTCTCTACAGGAAAATTTTCATGTGAATGTGCTAAAAGATCGGCTCAAAAGTTTTAACCTCCCCGTTGGCCCCTGGCTGAAAAAGTTCAAAGATGCTCTTTACAACGGAGTAGATGAAGAGACGCTTTTTGAGGTGGTATGGAACGAAGGCGGACAACGCTATAAGAGGGAATTTCTATTGGGAGAACTAAAAAGGGAGATCGCTCGTATTACACCGGGTCAGAAAATTGTCTATATCACCGATATCCGGTATACGCCCGAGAACACAGAAAAGGTGGTCGATTTTGCAAGGGACGCGGATTGTCTTTTTATTGAGGCATCTTTTCTTGATGCCGAACGTAAGACAGCGTATGAAAAGTATCACTTAACCGCCCGGCAGGCAGGGAGCCTTGCCCGTAAGGCAGGTGTGAAGCAGTTTAAGCTGTTTCATTTTTCCCCCCGTTATACCCATAAAGCCGAACTCCTTTATCAGGAGGCGGAAGCCGCATTT